>NZVS01000078.1 GCA_002701555.1 Alphaproteobacteria bacterium
GCCTGCATCTTTGGGCACGATATCCAGCAAAATAACCGGATAACCAGCATTTGCAATTTGCGCGGCAATCCCGCTGCCCATCAATCCCGCACCCAGCACGGCCACTTTCTTAATCTCGGTCATAATTCCTACCAGTTTTTTGTTTTGAGAGCTTTATATCTTCTCGAGCACGATGGCTGTGCCTTGTCCACCACCAATACACATTGTGGCAAGGCCGTATTTTACATCTTCGCGGTTCATGAGAGAGGCAAGCTTTCCGGTAATCCGTGCGCCGGATGTTCCAAGCGGATGACCAAGCGCGATTGCGCCACCGTCGATATTGACGATATCTTCTGAAACGCCCATTTCTTTTATGACGGAAAGTGACTGTGCGGCGAACGCCTCGTTCAGTTCAATCAAACCGATATCAGACGTTTTTAGCCCCGCGCGCTCCAAAGCTTTATTTGAGGCCGGAACAGGACCAATGCCCATAATTTCAGCTTTACACCCGGCAACAGCTACAGATTTGATACGTGCCAGTTTCGGTAAATTGTGCTTATCGGCGTAGCTTTCCGTAGCAACGAGAACTGCTGCCGACCCGTCAGTCAAAGGAGAAGAAGTCGCTGCTGTGATTGTCCCGTTTGCATCAAAGGCCGGATTGAGAGTTGCCAGCTTCTCAACAGAGGAATCTGGTCTGATTGTTCCGTCTTTATCGATGCCGTCAATTGCGACTATTTCATCATCAAACTTGCCTGACTCGGCTGCTTTTGCGGCCTTATGGTGTGAATTCACCGCAAATTCTTCCTGTTTATCACGAGCAATATCATATTTTTTGGCCAGATTTTCGGCCGTAATGCCCATGCTCATATAGGCAGGTGGAAAGTCTTCGGCAAGTTTGGGGTTTGGCATTGGATTAAACCCGCCCATCGGGACGCGGCTCATCGACTCAACGCCCGCGGCAATAAATAATTCACCCGCATTCATCTGCGCATAACCTGCGGCCATTTGAATGGTTGTCATGGATGAACCACAGAAGCGGTTAACAGTTGCGCCGGCGACAGATTCAGGAAGACCGATAATCTGCCCCACAATCTTGGCCACGTTAAATCCTTGTTCGGCCTCAGGAAAAGCGCATCCCATCAGCAAATCCTCGATATCGCCAGCGTTTGCGCTTGTGCTGTCTAACAAGGCGGAGATGACTTTTGCGGCCATATCGTCAGGGCGCACATGGGCCAATGCTCCTTTATTTGCAAAATGCATGGGTGAGCGTTTAAAACCGCAAAGAACGACTGGTGTGTGCATGTATATACTCCTGATTATGGATAGGTGGCTTAACTTTTATTTTTTTCAATTATCTACTATATAGGAAATAGATTTTTCGTCTATAATATCCACCATGAAAAAGCGATTTGGGTTTGACATGGTACGTAAATCATGCAATCCCATATCAGATTAGAAAATAAAGTTTTAAGGAGAGAAAACGCCCATGCCAACGTCCACACCGACAGTCGCGGACCCGCGCGGTTTGAAACGTATATGCCTATCTTGCAGTACACGTTTTTATGACATGAATAAACGTCCTATCGTATGTCCTAACTGTGACACTGAATTTACAGGTGACGTGAAGGTTAAATCACGTAAAGCTCGCGGTGCTGCTGACGCTGCCAAGCCTTCAAAAGCGAAAGCAAAGACATCCAAGTCACCGAAAGATCTTGATGATGACGACGACTACGATGATGAAGATGATGAAGACATGGATGATGAGGATGAAGAAGACGAGGACGAGGACGAAGATGAGGATGATCTTGGTGTAGAAGAAGTCGATATGGATTCCGATGAGGCTTTGGTTGATGATGACTCAGAGGATGAGGATGATCCTGACTTAGAAGCTTTGAAAGAAATAGACGGCGATTTGGATGAAGACCTCGACGATGAAGACGGTGAAGTCGATTTAGAAGGTCTTGATGATGATCTGGATCTGGACGAAGACCTTGATGAGGATGAAGAAGACGAGGACGAAGACAAGTAAGCCTTTCCCAATCTAAATAATAAAGCGGCCTTTTTGCAGAACAGCATTAAGGCCGTTTTTTTATCCTTTTTCGTTTAGAGGCCTGTCTTTTATGCGTCCGGATAAAATAATTACATATAGAAGCACGAAGTAAAACATATAGAATTCATTTATTTCACTAACTCTAATAAAAATATTTACATCCACCGCTTCGCCTATCTTTTCAACAATCTTAGGAAGTTCTGCACATAAAACTGAAGGCAAAAGAATGATTGGTGGATAAATGATCCTGAATTTTATCGGCAACATAGAAGGTTTGAATTTCATTATCAGCGGTACAAAAATACCCCCTACGATCATACCTATTTCCAGCAAAAGTCTTGGTTTCTGATCAAGCCATGAAGAGGTATTGTGGAGATTGGTTTCCTGTTGATCATTAATTGCTGCCCAATGTTCAGGAGTCGTCCATTCAAAAATCCATTGCCCCCAGCTGATTTCTTCACCGGCAATGTAAAGTGTGCCAAGAAAAGCAACTGCTATCCAAGCGAAAAGAAACATGTTTTGCCGGACATATTTGTCCAGCAAAAGTTGTGCGCAAATAGCGCTGGCAATAGCAGACACAAAAAACTGAAGGGTTTCATGTGGCCCCCATTCAGACATCAGCATACTCCTGATGTTTTGAGGCAAGGTGAATTCCAAAACTATTTGTACAGCAAGTGTTATGCATGGCAACCACAGCCACCACAGTGAATTGAGCTGTTTATCTGAATAATGTTTTATTCTGTGCATATGGATTTTCCCTCAAAATTACTGCGAATAAATATCTTCGACAATAGGCATTAAAATATTTGCACCCCTGACTGTGAGATGATGTGCGTCATGATAATAAGCTTTATATCCATCAGCAATATAACATTGTGGTTTACAAAGGTATTTTTGAGTGTCGTAAAAGTAGACATTTGCAGGATTACCTACACTTTCCTGATAATCCTGAAAAACGCGCTGCCTGTCGAAGTCCTGCGCGGGAAGTGCCTGATCCGTGCCTGACTTATATTTTCTATATAAAAATTCAGGTATTGATTCTTTATAATGGGGAGTAGGAGTTAATATATGGACTTTAATGTCTATCTTTTCAGCTTCTCTAATTAAGCGGTTGAAAGGTGTGAAATCTTGCTCGACTGAGGTTAAGTTGTAAAGAACAACGTCTGTTATATTTCTGTTCTGAATATCTTCCCACATACTGTCGAACGTACAACGGCCTACGCCCAGCTTACAGTTATACTTATTCAAATACAGATTTACGTTATATTTTTCGGCAAGGTCTATAAAAGGAGGTTTCACAGCATCAGCATGACTGTCCCCGTAAAGAAGAATGTTTTTATCAGCATTGGGCTTATCACGAAAAGCGCATATAGTGCTGAAGGGGGCAACCAATCTTTTAATTTTTCCGCAGCGATACGGCAAGCGGTCTTCCATGGATGCAAAAACATCCCTCAACTCAGGCGGATACAGAAATGAAAAATAATTGGTTTTAATCGTGATAGCAGACATGATGAGAGAAGCGAGAAAAATAACTCCTATAAAGCTATAAAATTTCTTACCAGATATTTTCCGCGGCGAACGAAAATAATTTTCTATCGTTCTATAAGTTAGATAAGACAAAGTTATAGTAACTGCTGTGATGATTATACTGTCTAAGCTGCTTAGCGATTGCCAGTCACCGAACGGCCCGTATTTAAAGGCAAAGATTATCGGATAATGCAAAATATATACTGAAAAAGAAATTGTGCCGATAAAAACCAGAGGCCTGACTAGCCACTGCAATTTGTTGTCGGGGATATCTAATCGGGCAAAAATTATTAAGGCGGTCGCAAGTGTCGGCAATAGGGCCAAAGCACCTGGGAAGGGACTATTACCATTTAAATAATAGGTACAAAGGCCTATTAAGAATGTTGCAATTATCCAGCACATTATTTTTGTGAATGCAGACATATATATGGTCTGGCTTGCATACCTGAAAAGAAAATATCCTACCAAAAATTGCCAAATTCGTGTCGGCAGAAGGAAAAAGGCGGTTTTTGGAGAAATCATTGTCATGCCAATACAAAGTAAAAGAGACACGGCAAATAAAAGAAAGTCGGTATATTTTATTTTTCTAAAAACGAATAAAATCAATGGGAAGAATAGGTAATATTGATATTCAACACCCAGTGACCAGTAATGTAACATCGGACGAAAGAGGTGTTCCTGAAAGTAATTATTATCATTCCAATATAAAAAATTTGGGATAAGGAAAAGAGAGCCAAGGAAATTTTTGTTTAGAAGTTTTAATTCATGGGGCAAAAATAAAAAAGGCGCTATGACCATGAACAATAGGAACACAATAAGGGGTAGGGGAAGAATACGCCGTATCCGTCGGTCAAAAAAAGACAGGATTTTGTCCTTGTCTAACTCCCGAAGTGTTTGCGCCATGAAAAACCCGCTTAACACAAAAAAGATATCGACACCAATAAACCCACCTTTGAAAATAGTAATATCCAGATGAAACAAAAACACCAAAATGACAGCAAGGGCTCGCAGGATTTGCAGATCGGGACGAAAGTTTTTCTGGTGTGACGGTATAGTCATTTGAAGGATTATTCTACGGTGACCGATTTTGCGAGGTTGCGCGGCTGATCTACATCTGTTCCTTTGGCAACAGCCGTATGATAGGCCAGCAATTGTACAGGAATGGCATAAAGTATAGGGGCTACAAAGGGGTGTACGTCTCCTAGCTCGACTGTCCAACGGCTTGTTTCTTTAAGGGAGTCAGTACCTGATTTATCAGAAATCAGAAAAACCTTTCCTCCTCGTGCAACCGCTTCTTGCACATTGGAAGCCGTTTTTTCAAATAACGGATCATTGGCAGGAGCTACGACAACTATTGGTACGGCCTCGTCAATGAGGGCGATTGGCCCGTGTTTCATTTCACCGGCGGCATAGCCTTCTGCGTGAATGTAGGAAATCTCCTTTAGTTTCAAAGCTCCTTCAAGGGCGAGGGGGTAAAGTGCACCTCGTCCCAAATAGAGTACGTCACGCGCTTTGGAAACATCTATGGCAATTTTTTGAATATCACTGTCGTATTTTAAAATCTGTGCCGCGGTTGCAGGAATTTCCCTTAAGGCCTGAGCGTAATAATTACTGTTTTCAAGAGTGTCTTTTTCCCTTGCCACGGCCAATGTTAGGCAGGCAAGTGTTGTTAACTGCGTTGTGAAAGCCTTAGTTGACGCAACACCTATTTCGGGTCCTGCCAGGGTATGAAGCACCATATCTGACTCACGTTCAATCGTGCTTTCAATGGTATTAACAATGGACAGAACTTTTTGGTTTTGGCGTTTGCAATACCGTAAGGCTTCCAAAGTATCCAATGTTTCACCTGATTGGGAAACAAAAATAGAAACTCCACCTTCAGGCATCGGGGCTTCCCTGTAACGGAATTCTGACGCCACATCTATTTCACAAGGAATGCGTGCTATTTGTTCAAACCAGTATTTGGCAACCATACAGGCATAAAAGGCCGTACCACACGCAATCAATGTTAGACGCGGGGCAGATTTTAAGGTGTTTACTATGTCATCAGGAAAACTTATTTTTCCTGTAGCCGGGTTAACAAAAGAATTGAGTGTATCACCAATTACCGACGGTTGCTCATAGATTTCCTTGAGCATAAAATGGGCATACTCACCCTTGCCTGAATTGGCGCCACTTTGTGCAGTTACCCTGATTTCGCGGCTGACCTGAGCGCCACTCGAATCTAAAATCTCGGCCTCGTCATGCGATAGAATTATGCGGTCTCCATCTTCGAGAAATGTTATTTTTTTTGTAAAAGGCGCAAGCGCATAAGAGTCAGATGCTAAAAACATTTCACCTTCCCCATAACCTAGTGCAAGGGGTGTACCCTGACGTACGCCGACCATAATATCTGGACAATCGGCAAAAATAACAGCCAGTGCAAATGCTCCTTCCAAACGATCAAAAGCTTTGAATGCTGCTTTTTTCGGCTCATGCCCTTCATTCGTATAATGGGTAATCAAATGCGCTACGGCCTCTGTGTCAGTCTCCGTTTTAAAAATATGTCCCTTATCTTCAAGCTCGGACTTTAAAGTTTTATAATTTTCTATAATGCCGTTATGAACGACGGCAACTTTGTCCGTCGCGTGTGGATGGGCATTACGTTCCGTAGGGCCGCCATGAGTAGCCCATCGTGTGTGACCGATGCCGATAGTACCCTCAAGAGGTTCTGTTTCCAGCTTACCTTTCAGATTTATAAGTTTACCTTCGGCACGGCGACGCTCTATCGTACCTTTTCTGTTCAGTGTCGCGATTCCGGCACTGTCATATCCTCTATATTCCAATCGTGACAAACCTTCATACACCCGGGTCGCCACAGATTCTTTTGATAATATACCTATAATTCCACACATATTTGAAAACATACCTTGGGGGAAAGCGTTTGAAAAATAACTCTATCTTACAGGACGTAACAGGGCAAGTCCTAGAGAGGCATTGTCAGGTCGGCAACCATTAAAATATCAGGTTTTTGCTGTGTGGAATTATAGGTTTGGAGGGTCTTAATTTTCTGCCAGCCAAGTTTTTCGTACATTTTCTCGGCAGTGTGTGTAAAAAGATAAAGCTCTTTAAACCCTCTTTGGTATGCTTGTTTCTTAACATGAAGACAAAGGGCCTTTGCAACTCCGATACCACGATAATCCGTATGCACATAAACAGAAGCAAGCCACGGACCCAAATTTGTAAGTACAGGATGATCATTAGTTTTAAGAGAGGCCATACCCAGGATAGTTTTATCCTGAACAGCAACCCAGCTTGCAGGTAATACTGCGTCCATATTAGATGCAGTATTTTCATACCTCTCAACAGCATCTGATAGATTTTTATTCGGATTGGATTGTCCCCATTCACCAAAGCTCCACGCAGCGCAAATCTGCGCCGCATTCGGAAAATCGCTCAGTGGATGTATGTTAAACTTCATTAGAAGTGGGGGTCAGTCTTTTTTACTTTTTTTCTCGCGATAGGACTTTGCCCAACCATCACGCATTATTGGACGCGTACGGGCAACAGCCAAGGTGTCTTCCGGCACATTTTTAGTAATCACACTGCCTGCGGCCACATAAGACCCGTCTGAAAGTGTAAGGGGTGCTACCAATGTAGAATTTGATCCTACAAAGACATTTTCTCCAATTGTCGTTTGATGTTTGTCAAACCCGTCATAATTACATGTAATCGTACCCGCACCAATATTTGATCCTGCACCAATCTCTGCGTTTCCTATATAGGCAAGATGGTTGGCCTTAGAGCCTTTGCCCATGTGACTGCCTTTCACTTCTACAAAATTGCCAATTTTAACACCATCCTCGAGATGCGTACCCGGGCGTAATCTTGCGAACGGGCCAATTACACAATTTTCTTCCAGTGTGACCTCTTCAAGATAAGAAAAGCCGCGGATCCGACAGTTGTTTCCAACACGTACGCCAGATCCGAAAATCACATTGGGCTCTATAATAACGTCTTTGCCTAAAACGGTATCCTCTGAAAAAGTAACGCTGTCCGGATCTATTAATGTAGCGCCATTTTCCATGGCTTTTTCGCGTAGTCTTTTTTGCATTTTAGCCTCCAAATTTGCGAGTTCGCCCCGTGTATTCGCGCCTAAGCTTTCTTCTTCGGCACAAAGGCTGTAGCAGGTTTTTTCGCTATCGGCCTCCCGCGCAATTCTAGGCAAGTCCGTAAGGTAATACTCACCCTTACTATTGTCATTATCGACTTTCTCAATCCAATTACGGATTTTGGCAATATCGCCACACATTACGCCTGTCCAGCAAAGGTTTATTTTTTGCTCTTCGGAGCTCGCCTCTTTTTGTTCAACAATTTTTACTAAATGGTCGTTTTCATCCGTAATCATTCTTCCATAACCGAAGGGGTCTTCAGGTTTCATGGCTAAAAAAGACAAGCCGCAATCATCGTTGGCTTCATAATCAGATACAAATTTTTGCAAAGTCTCTTTTGTGTATAAAGGCCCGTCCCCGTAAAGAACGAGCAAAGAGCCTTGCTTTGAACGCGTGCTTGCCAGTCCTGCTTTCACAGCGTCAGCCGTACCTTGCGGAGTTTTTTGAATTGCTGTCTTATGCGGACTTACTGTCTTGGCAACATTGTCCATAGATGGCGCAACTACCACGGTTACTGTATCAGGATTAAGGGATTCGGCCAGTTTCGTTACATGGGAAATCATCGGCAGCCCTGCTATTTCATGCATGACTTTTGGCAGTGATGATTTCATACGTGTGCCTGAACCGGCGGCAAGGATGATTATCTCTAAAGGATGTGCGCGCTTATTTTTCATGAGCGTAGTTTATGCCGAGCTATACGAACCTGTCCAGAGGCAAAACCTTTTTATGCCTGTGCATTTGAATGCTTATTCAACAGGCTTTGAACTTTGTTCGAACAGTGACAAATATTCACCATAGCCTTCGTCTTCAAGCTGATCTTTTGGTATGAAACGCAATGAGGCTGAATTTATACAGTAACGCTTACCACCTTCTGCCTTCGGCCCGTCGTCAAAAACATGCCCAAGATGAGAATCTGATTCTGTAGAGCGAACTTCGGTACGTTCCATCAATAATTTTCGGTCACTTCGCTTGGTCACCTTTTCATCATTTATAGGTTTGGTAAAACTTGGCCACCCTGTACCACTATCAAATTTATCGGTTGAGGAGAAAAGCGGTTCGCCTGAAATGACGTCTACATAAATGCCTTCTTCCTTGTTATCCCAGTATTCATTGTCAAATGCCTTTTCCGTACCGTCATGCTGGGTAACATATTGTTGTATAGGTGTGAGATCTTCGGGTGCTGTGCGTTTCATGGTGTCCTGTGCCTGTGCGTTTAAAGGTAAGAGTAAGAATCCGGTTGCAAATGTCGCTGCTATTAGTTTTCCAAATTTGTTCATAAGGTTTTGCCTTTCACTATTAATTTAGGATAAATCATCTAATTGACCAGATGCATGAATAAAACACCGTAATCAGTTTTAACCTGCATCTTGACGGGAATTGAATGTTTACTTTCGCCAATTTTCGCAAGCCATATCAAGGGCAGCGCGCCTTTGTCACGGCCTTGTTCTTGTATGGACAACCATCCGCGGGGCTTTTCATGCCAGCGCCCGCCATCTGGAAAAATCTCTACTTCGCATTTAAGCGCGGGGCCTGAGTATGCAGAATATTTACTTTTTGAAAGATTTTCACTTCCTAAAGGCTTAAACCATAGCTTAAAGCGCCGCTTGCCATCAAAAACATTAAATGTGCCGCTACACTCATCATTTTGAACTGATGTGTTCATCACATTTAACATTGCCGATAAAAGGTCTACGCTATTTTTGGCTAAATTAGCGTCTATATCATCTGGAGTTTTATCCTTACCGTCCTCTATTATTTTTAGAGATTCAAAACGACCTGATTCATCATATTGAAATGTCTTTATTTCTTTGTCACCTCGCCATATTGATTGTGCAATATGTGTTTGCGGGCGAGCCTGACCGTTTTTATTATAAAAGCCGCGGGTAAAGTACAGTCCTTCCCAAGGGGCTATCTTTCCAATAAAGCCGCGGGTAATAGCTTTAAGTTCAGTTTCGAAATTTTTGTCTGTTTGATCGAGGCGAAGTTGTGCATCGACGGCATTTATGCCGCCGGCATAAATTTTATAGTTATAAATATTATCAGATTGATTTTGCGCATTTGCGTTAATAGAGAATGCGATAATTGCGCCTAGGAAAATGAATCCGTTAACAATATAGCGGAGATAATTCGGCAATGTTTGCGCCTGCGCCTGTTTTGAAACGTGTAAGTCCTGTTTCATCTTCGTTTATACCTCCTAAATCAAGTGTCTTTAGCCCGGCTTCCCGCATTTTCCCAAGCGCCTGCCATAAAATAAGATGGTGCGCATTTGCTTCCCTTCCAGAGCCACTGCTCCATCCCGCTTGGTAGGTCAGGCAAGAGCCGTGTTTGAAGAAAACCATAAAAGACTCCAGACCTCTGGGAGATTCCATTCGACCTACCCACAACTCTTTTGTCTTTGCAAATTGAACCATAAGTTTTTTTAGGGTTTTTGCATCTGTTGCGGTATAACCCCGCACTTCTACATCGGCTTTGTAATGTAAAAGCACAGTCTTTATATGGTATTGCGGTGTGTTCCATTCTATCTTTGTATCTTTTTTTTGAGCTTTTTTTAAAGCACCACGCCAGTTTTTACGCATGGCGGCAAGTTGCATGTCTTCATTATCTTTGCAATCCAGCCATGCTGTTTTATACGGGAGGCTTCTCTTTACCCTTCTATATCCGGTTTCTAAAAGATGGTGTTCAAATTCTGGATCTTGCGAATATTCAGGCATTATACGGCGCTTGCGACCCCAACGGCGGGGGGATGTTTCATTAAAAATACGAAAAAAAGATATGGTATTTTCAAATGTGTTATGAGGCTCTAGGAAAAGGGGGCCACGGTCAAGGAGTATAGCATGTATGAAGTTTGCGAAAATCCCCGCCTGTGCCAGCTGGAACACCCCGATGATTTTATTTTCCAGCATGATTTTGCCCCATAAGGGATTTTGCCCCTTGCCGGGCATAAGCGCTATCGCTGTATTAGGGGCTTGCAAAAGATTCGAGCGCGGCAAGTTTTCAAATACATTGAGCCATACGCTGTCCAGGCTTGAAGATATATCAAGATGGAAATCGGACTCTATGGGGGGACCCATATTTTATTTTTTACGGAATTTATCTAAAGAGACAACTTCACCAGTAGAATCACCTTCGCCTTTTTTATCCTTCTTTTTCTTTGAAGAAGAATCTTCACCTGGGCCACCATCTTCTGGAGGGGTTGGATCAAAATCATCTTCCATATCACCCAAAGGCTGGAATTGCAGGGCAAAATTTACGGAAGGATCAGCAAATATACTGATGGCATTCAAAGGAATTACAAGTTTTTCAGGCTTATTATTGAAGGAGAGCGTTACTTCAAAAATCTCATCATCTACATAAAGATCGGAAAACTGATATTGTAAAACAATTGTCATCTCGCCTGGGTATCTTTCATGCAGATAGTCAGGGATTTTCACGCCTTTATGTTCTGTTAAAAAAGTGATGTAGAAATGATGGTCACCTGGAAGGCCGTTATCAACGACTTCCTGTACGGCATCGCGCACAACACCACGCAGTGCGTTTTCAACCATTTTATCATATCGAAGTGTTTCGTCGTCAGTCATCATAAGTATATAGGTGGCAGAGTCAGGTTAAGATATCAAGAGCTGTTTTTAATTTATGTTGTATTAAAGAGGTATATCATGCCCGAGAGAGGGTAAAAATCCAGCGACTTTTTGCATATATGTTCAAATATTGTGGAAAAGAATCGGAAAATAAGTTTATGTGTACATCATGATGAGTATTTCCCCCCGTTTATTTGCAATGATATTGGCGTTTTTAGGTTTTACCGGCTTTTCGATAGGCGATGCTGTTTATAAGGCTCTCAGCGCACATGCGGATTTTGCGACTAATGCTTTTCTAGGGTCTGCAGTCGGGATGATTTGCCTCATTTTGTATGGAATACCTTCAGGTAAACTGAAAGGTGCAATTTTTATCGAAAAAAGAAATCTTCATATTTTACGTGGTATTATCGTCTGCTTTCAATTTTTGCTAGCCGTATATACTTTTTCCTTACTGCCACTTGCCACGGCATATTCCCTTATATTTTGCGCACCTTTCCTGACCGCGGTTCTGGCGCGTTTATATTTGAATGAAACGGTGTCTAGAGTAGCGGTTATCACAATTATAATAGGCCTTCTTGGTGTCCTTGTCGTATTGCGTCCCGGGTTTAATGTGATGTCTATTGGCTATCTTACTGCGATAGGTACTGCCCTGTTTGTTGCGTATATGAATGTGCTGGCACGAAAAATAGGCCCGCAAAAAGATCACGGCTTTGCTTTTGCTTTTTATGCTCTTCTTTTTATTTTGCTGGTAGCGGGGGGTATCGCATTATACCAAGGTGGACCAATCCCGCTGAGCTTGTGGCCACTTTATCTTTTGGCAGGTGTTACAAGTGTTGCAGGAACAATTTTGTTACCATTATCATTTACAATGGCACCAGCCTCTTTATTGGCGCCCATCCATTATATCCAGATTGTTTGGGGGGTTCTTTTAGGTTGGCTTTTATTTGGTGATATCCCGGACGCCTGGACAATCACAGGCATAACAATAATAGTCGGAGCTGGTCTTTTCCTTATAAGGCATCCTTCAGGAAAAATTTGAACTCTTAGCTAGGGGATGCGGAGGTATAGCCTTGCACTGCCGGCTTAAGATAGTCGCGGGGTAAAGATATCCTCAAAGACAGACCATCATGGTCACTAAGCCTGTGCTTCTTCAGAGGGATAATTTTAGAGTCTATGACCGCAAGGTCCGGAATATTTGTTAAAATGATATCTACCCGGTTTCTGATTATAATCTTCAGGCTCTTTCTTTTCATGAAGGCTTCAAGCTCATTTTCATCTATCTCATGAATATTTAAATCCCCCAAAAGTATAACGGGTTGATTATCAGTAAAAGTCGATTCGAGTTCGCTGAGTTGGTCGCTACGTGCTTGGCTATCCTTTGGATCTTTGCCTGCATCAAGATGCGTATTTATAATATTAACGCGCCCCACGGTAACTTTCTGATAACCTTTTGAAGCCAGACAATCGCTCCGTTTTGTAAAATACCCTGAACAACTTTTGTATGCTTTAGCCTCTGTGTCTTTGAAGGGAAGAGAGGAAAAGGTTCTCAAACCTGGCGTTTGTAGTATGGTGTGGCCAAAGCCGGGATGGTAATCATAGGCATGCTTATTTCTGTCATGGATGGCATTGGTGCCGGAAAAAGCCTCTTGCATAAAAATCATATCATATTGGGAGCCAATTTTTCTTAACTCATGAAAACGCTCCGAACGTAAGTTCTTGCCGCCTGAAAAAATACCAAGTCCACGAACATTCATTGAGAGAATATCTAAATATAATACTTCATCAGAAGTAGCTTTGTTATCTGTAAATTTATGCAAAAAATCCTGATGCAGGGGGCTGTCCGGGACGTTGAGGGTATCTGATGAGGAGATAAGCGCAACCGGAAGGAAAAAGGCGGCAAGTTTTTTTCTGAGAGAAAGCTTATTATTCATTACTAATTCCATCTGAGAGCCTTAGAAACACTATAGCCGCAATATTATGTATATTCAATATAATGTTAAGGCTTTTTCAGGACGAAGGCAAAGCCTTCGCAGAAATCAGTAAAGCCTGCTTTGCGCATGAGTAACTGATAAAGTCTCCATAAAATATGAGCGGGAGCAAAAACTGCAAAATAATTACTCATCCAATAGATTCGGCGCTCAATAATCTCCAGCCCTAAATCTTTTATATTTTTTTCCATTTGCAATGGGGTGCAGTCATCATAATATGCCTTGAAGCCCATAACTTTTGCCTGCTCTCCATAAATGGCTGCCAATAATTTATGCTTTGGTTTTTCCGGCACAATAAGGTTGAGCTGTGCAAATAAGGCATTGCGACAGGGTGCAAAAGCAATAATGATCCCGCCATCTTTCAAAGTAGAGGCCATTCCCTCTAAAGCATCTTTAGTGTTTTTCACATGCTCCAATGTTGACCGGCTTACAACAGCGTTGCCATCCGCAAGGCCGCGATAGGTCGTAATATCCTCAACCATAACACGGTCATAGTCACCTCTGGGAGCTTTGTTAAGTTCGTTTGCGTCAATATCAATGCCGACTTGGGTTATATTGTCACGCATTTTCCATTTTTGGGTGATAAAAGGTCGTTTTCCGCCACCGATATCATAAACCAGCCAGTCTTGTTTAATATATTCCGGAAGAAGAGAAGTATGAAAATCGGTTGTACCATATGTTCTCATCGCAATGGGAAGCAATGAGTCAAAGGCGAATGATATTCGCTGATTTAATTTTATAAATGCTGATAATAATCCCATAGGGCACCAAGAATATGCCAAAATATGCAGAAATGCCATAGGGCTTGGGAGGTGCTTTTGTTTTTGAGAATGGGATAAATGTTGTTTTTCACTGGAAAGGCTTGGCGGATAAGGGTTATAGTCGTAAAGACTTTCAGAATTAGACAGCTTTATGACCGATAAAATCAAAGTAACTTTATCAAACGAGAATTTCGAAGAGGACCCGCCCCGCAAGGCAGTCACGATCGAGGATGAATCTGAGCGGCTTCTGCTGGAAATTGACGGATATGAAGGTCCGATCGATGCTTTGCTCGATCTGGCCCGTTCGCAAAAAGTAGATTTACGCCATGTTTCAATTTTACAGCTTGTTAGACAATATCTCGCCTTTATTGACAGAGCCAAACAGCTGAGGCTTGAGCTTGCGGCTGAATATCTGGTTATGGCTGCTTGGCTTGCCTATCTTAAATCCAGGCTTTTATTGCCACAGCAGGAGGATGATGAAGAAGAGCTAACAGGTGAACAAATGGCAGAGGCGTTACAGTTCCAGTTGCGCCGTTTGGAAGCCATGCAAAATGCAGGCGAAACTTTAATGGCGCGTCCGCAACTTGGTGTTGATACATTCGCGCGCGGTGCGCCCGAACGCATAAAGACAAAATTTTCTACAGAGTATGAAGTCGGTATTTTCGATTTACTTCAGGCTTATGGGTCTATTGAGCGTCGCAGAACCTATAGTGAATACAAGCTTGAAAATTTCCATTTGATGTCCACAGAAGATGCTGTGTCCAGAATGACAACTATGCTTGGCAATCTCCCGCGTAAAGGGCCATATAGCGTTTGGGCAACACTTGATTCGTTTTTACCTGACAAAACTGGCGACGACCCCTTATTTACCCGCTCCGCGCTGGCTTCACTATTTACAGCGGGGCTTGAAATGGCTAAACAGGGAACTGCAGAGATAAAGCAGGATGGATTGTTTAGACCTATTTACTTACGCGAGAGATTACAAGCTAGGGAAGAGGCATAATACATGGATAAAGTAACACAGAAGAAAGTTGTAGAGGCTTTGCTCTTTGCCTCTGCTGACCCGCTACCGTCAAGTTTGATTCGTGATAGGTTGCCGGAGGAAGCAGATCTTGGAGCTATTTTAAAAGAATTGCAAAATGATTACACAGACAGAGGTGTAGAGTTAACTGAAGTAGGTGGGGCATGGGCCATGCGTACCTCGCAAGACGTATCCGAGTACCTGATACTTGAAAAGGAGGAAACGCGCAGTCTCTCACGCGCCGCGCTCGAAACATTGTCCATTATTGCGTATCACCAGCCAGTAACACGCGCAGAAATTGAAAATATAAGGGGTGTCGCGGTAAGTAAGGGTACACTTGATATACTTCTCGAACAAGATTGGATAAAACCCGGACGCCGCCGTGAAACGCCTGGTCGCCCCGTTACATGGGTTACGACCAATGCTTTTCTTGACCAGTTCCGACTTGAGGCATTGACAGATCTGCCAGGACTTGATGAACTGAAATCCGCAGGCCTCCTTGACCGTCGCCCGGCCATTGAAACAATCCCAGGTACGGGAGAACTTTTCGATGAAGACGAGACAGAAGACACTGAACGTACTATATTACCTGATGAGAGTGTCGAAGATGATGCTCGCACTAACGAAAATATGAAAGAAGAGGCTTAAAACATGTCACCAAGTATATGGCAAATTTTGATTGTGGTTGCCCTTATTATGCTTTTATTCGGCGCAGGAAAACTGCCTCGTATTATGGGCGATATGGCCGAAGGCATAAAAAGTTTTAAACGTGGCATGCGCGATGAAGATGAAAGCGTACCATCTCCTAAATCCGATAAAGCCCCTGGGCCTAAAGACACTCTTAATTAACGCCTGAAAGGCAAGGTTCTACCCTTAATGCTTGATGTAAGTTGGACAGAAATTGTTTTCATTCTCCTCGTTGCCATCTTGGTAATTGGTCCGAAAGAGCTTCCGCAACTTATGTATGGAATCGGAAAGTTTTTTAGGCGTATTCAATATATGAAATATGCGCTTTCCAATCAGTTCGATGATTTCATGCAGGAGACTGAGTTACAAAAAGAAGAGCAGAAAAGATATGGTACCGGGAGTACAGGTCGTTTTCCGGAAGAGAATTTTTTCGAAGAAGAAAAAGAGCAGGATGAAATTGAGATGGAGCTTAGTTTCCTGCGTGACCTTCGTAAGGACACAAAAGGAAGTGATGAGTAAAGCCTTATGTCTTTAAATGTATCTATTCCTAAAGAAGAAAATAATACCGATAAGAATGCGCCTAAAACTTTTGTCGAGCATTTGCTTGAGTTGAGATCGCGTCTTTTAATGGCGGTTGCCGCAATTGTTTTGGCTACGGCAATATCTTATTTGTTTAAAGAACATATATATGGCTTTTTGGTTAAACCCCTTGCTGATGCAATGGCTGTAACTTCTGGTGGTACGCAGCGCCTTATTTATACTGGTTTGGCAGAGGCTTTTTTCACCTATTTGAAAGTTTCTTTTTTTACGGGGCTTTTTGTCAGTTTTCCTATACTTGCCATGCAAATATGGAAGTTTATTGCACCAGGTCTTTACAGGGATGAAAAATATGCGTTTTTACCTTTTCTGATAGCTACCCCACTGCTTTTCTTCTGCGGGGGCGCGCTGGTATATTATGTAGTGTTGCCGCTGGCCCTGCCTTTCTTCCTTAGTTTTCAAAGCGGAGCAACACAAACAGTTCTTCCTATACAGCTTGAAGCTCGTGTATCCGAATATCTGGATCTTATCATGGTCTTAATTTTTGCTTTTGGGTTATGTTTTCAACTTCCGGTTCTTCTAAGCCTTTTAGGGCGTGCAGGGCTTGTAACAGCGAGAGGCCTGGCAAAGAAAAGACGCTATATGGTTGTTGTCGTATTCCTAGTGGCAGCTTTTCTGACACCGCCAGATATAATTTCCCAGGTTTGTCTGGCAATTCCTATCTTACTCTTATACGAAATCTCAATTCTTTTGGTGAGATATGTCGGCAAATCTTCCTCTGTCTGATTGGGCAAGAAAAGGGTTTGAAGATAGAAACCTAACACCGGATATGGCGCAGAAAGAGGCTCTGAATGCGCTGGGTCTTCTTCGTGATAAAATCATAGTTTCCAAATCACGTAAATGGAGCTTTTTCTCAAAATCGGGACATGCAGACAGTCCGTATAAGGGTGCTTACATATTTGGACCTGTAGGTCGTGGTAAAACAGTTTTAATGGATATTTTTTGTGAAGAAATATCAAAATCAGAGTCTGTGCGCCGCATACATTTCCATGAATTTATGATCGAGGTGCATGATTTTCTGCATGAGTACAGGAAAGGCGAGAAAGGCAAGGGTGCTGATAAAGCGTTGGATGCCTACGCTGTTCAATTGTCAAAAACATACAAGTTATTATGTTTTGACGAGTTTCATGTGACAAATGTTGCTGATGCAATGATATTGTCGCGTCTGTTCACGTCACTTTTTAACAATGGCCTGTTTATTATAATGACAAGCAACTGGATGCCGGACAGACTTTACGAGGGTGGTTTGCAAAGAGTACGTTTTCTTCCGTTTATAGAATTAATAAAAAGGGTAATGATATCTATTCCTCTTGAAGGTGGAAAGGATTACAGACGTACAGGACTTCATGAAAGACAGGTTTTTTTTCAAGAAAACGAAGCAGATAAAATGAATGACCTTTTTTCTGACCTTACAGGCGGAGCGTCAAAGCAACCTGAAAAAATAAAACTGCGCGGACGAATGTTACACGTTGGGGCAGCCTCAAAAAATGTTGCCGAATTTACGTTCAATGAATTATGCGAAAAACCTCTTGGTGCGGAAGATTATCTTAAACTGGCTGAAAGATTTGATGTGATATTTTTAAAAAATATTCCTGTTCTTGATGAAACAATGAGAAATGAATCTAAACGTCTGATGTCGTTAATTGATGTCTTATATGATAAAAAGAAAATGCTGGTTATGTCCTCTGAAAAAGCCATAACCGAAATATTTAAGGGTAATACCCATAAGTTTGAATTTGAAAGAACGTTATCGCGTATACAGGAAATGGGATCCACGCTTTATTTGAAAGATTTTGAGAATGTTGGATAAGTTAAAAAAACGATTTGGATTTACCAGACCTGACCGCAAAGAAGAGAAAAAAATGGCCAGTGATGGGTCTTTGCCGGAACGCATGAAACTCGCCAAAAGCAAAAAAACATCTCCGGATATATTATATTATCTCGCAGAACACGACAAAGATGCCTCTATACGACAGGCTGTAGCCAAAAATACTGCAACACCGTTACAAGCCAGTAAGGTTTTATCCAAGGATACAGACATTGATGTACGCCTCGCATTGGCAGAGCGTCTTATATATTTGCTTCCCCAATTGTCGGAAGACAAGCAGGGTCAAATTTATACCTTTGCTGTTAATGCACTCGGGGCGCTGGCATTGGATGAGGTTCTCAAAATCAGGGTGGCTTTATCGAGTGCATTAAAGGATCATGTTCATGCACCGCCAAAAATTGTCCTGCAGTTAGCTAAAGATATTGAGCGCGAAGTGTCAGAGCCGGTTTTACGTTATTGCATATTGTTGCCTGACGAAGATTTAATGGAAATATTAAAAGGCCATCCTGCAAGCTGGGCAATCTCAGCCATAGCGTCGCGTGAGAAAATTTCCGAAGCTTTATCTACGGCTGTTTATGAGACTGAAGACGAGCCGGGAACTTTGGCTTTGATCGGAAACACAGGAGCAGAAATAGCCGTACAAACCCTTACTTCAATTGTACAGAAGGCAAAAGATTTGCCGGACTGGCACAAGCCCTTGGCCTCAAATCCGCATCTTCCTCCCGAGCTGGCAAAAGAAATGGCATTTTACGCCGACCAGTCTGTGCGGGATATCTTATTGGCGCGTACAGATTTTGATAACCGCGAAATTGAGGATATAAGCAAAGCTTTTAAAAGGCGTCTTGCTTTTCTTGAAGAAGAAGATAGTGGAAAAACGGCTTTGCAACGTGTGCAAGAAGCATATGCCAAAGGTGAGCTGGATGATGAGTTTGTTATGGATGCAATAGGTGTGCGTGACACAGAATTTGTTGAATATGCTTTGGCAGCAAAAACTTCAATTCCTGTCGAGGCGGTAAGAAAAGTCATGAAACTACATGCCCCAAAGCCCACTATTGCACTGGTCTGGAAAGCAGGACTTTCTATGCGCACGGCTTTAGCAATACAGCGGGAAATTGCCAAAGTACCTTCTGCGGAGATTATGAATCCACGTGGAGGTACAGATTATCCACTTACAAAAGAAGAGCTAGAGTGGCAGTTAGATTTTCTGGGGTTATCCTGATTTGAGGTAATTTAGAAAATTCTACTTTAGAAATTCCCATAATTATGGTATAAAACCGTAATAATCAGGGAGTTTAACTATGAAAAAAGGTAATAAAATTACCGAACTATTTGGCGATAAAGATTACTTTAGTGGAGTGAAAGGCCTTCATCCTATTCACGTTCAGGCTATTTTGGCTGATATGGATTTAGAAGAGATCGTTCCGCCTTGGGAAAATCCTGAACTTTTTGTCGAGCGTTTCAGCGGTTATGCTGAAAAAAGTGCAGGAAAAAAAGAGTTTGATTTTCCATCTGCCGATTCTCTGGCTTGGGTATGTAAAAAGATGGATGTACATCCAAGTGAGTTATTTACGCCCGGCTACGGCAATCCTCTCCCGAAACAGCTTACCGAACTTCATGTATCCATCATTATGGATGAATCATTACCGGATGCTTTGCGTGACAAGTCACGGGAAACCCTTGATTTGGACAGCGAGTTTTCAGATATGTTTTTTAGGGACAATTCTGAATATAAAGAATTGATACAATATGTGGACAGCGAATGGCAGGCCTACACTCAAAAAGAACGTAGACTGACAAATAATGCGCCTGAAAGGCAATCTTGTGCTTTTGGAGATACGCAAAGCCTTGCTAAAAATTTCGAAATGTCAGGGCGTGTTTTGACTGTCGAAGAGAGTCGTAATGCGCAAACACGCATTGACCACTTTTTTGCACGTATCGAGTTGCCTTTATTAGCTGTAAAAGAAAAACTCACAGACAAAAAGAATGTTACACAAACAGCTAGAGAAAAACTTTCTGCTCAACTGAAAGCTATCTATGAAGAAGACGCTACAGTGCTTTTGGAAAATCTCGAAAAATGGGATTATTTACGTCAAGATGCGGCAGATATCTCAGATAATATAGATGTGCTTGTCCGTTTTCCTCAGAGTTTAGGAACGTTAAAAGAGGCAGCTGGATCTAAAAATATGTCTGCCAGCGATGAATTCAGATTGGAATGCATAGAACTAGGCGAATCCATAAAAAACTATCTTTTTGCATATAATGAATGGGAATATCTGGAAGATAAATGGGAAAAAGGGCGCAATGATAAATCTGTCTTTGGTAAGTGCGATAAGCTCCTGAATTCTCAAAAAGGTCAGGTCGCCATCGGATATTATCAAAATACCTTGCTTACACACAGAAACCCCATATTCCTTGACCGTTGCAAGGATATGCCAAATGACATAGTAAAGTTTGGCGCGGCCCGGCAACCAACTCAGCTGTAAGGTGTTTAAAAACGTGTCAGGCCAGTCCATTATCGAATATCCTACCGATTATCCGGCAACACGGCAAAAGTTTGTCAAACATCCGGATGGCAACGTAATACCCGATGATTTCAGTGCGTACAGAACTCACCCAATCAGGACACTAAGCGTACAACAAGGTTATGATGTAGATGATTTACCATGTCTGACCGGAAGACCGGAACAAATGATCAAGCTTTACGGAGGGTATGGTGAGGGGCGCCAGCCTGACTGGCATCAGGTCTTTCCAGAGCCCAGGCAAATGAAAGCAATTTGCCGATTTTTGCAAATACACCCCTATCATTTCTTCAAACCGCGTCTGGATAATCCGATGCCTGAAAATCTGGTTAAGTTACACAAGGATATTATTCTTGATCCGAATACAAAATACTTTGATCGTAATTTATCAAAGCAGGCATTAAGGCAGGAAATTTCTAATATTGCTAATTTCTCCGAAAAATACCCCACATATAAAAAGTTTTTTGAAAGTGTTGATGGTCATTGGGAAAAAACAATGGGCCCCCGAGGTGTTGAAATAGATAACTTGTTCTCATCTGCTTTCAGAGGTAGCGCCGGAAATCCGGCTTCTTTTTACTTCATGCCGAATGATGAGGGTAAGGCCGTGCCTATAGACATAGCTCTCAGCGGCGAATTCCGTATGACGCATTACAGAAGCTTTCTTGAAAAGGATATACCAGTCTGGAAAAGCAAAATCGAAGAGTTGGAAGAAGATCTGCAAGGCAGTAGGAACATCGTTCTCGATATGCTTTCTGAATTTTATTACGATGATAGCAAGACGGTTTTGCAGTCCTTTGAAAACTGGGACATGGCGCGTAATCACAAAGGGGCTGACAGGGAAAATGCCTTAAGAATAGTGCTGAGACATAACCCTGAGCAATTCGGCGAAATGATAAAGCTTGTAAAAGATAAATTAAGAAACAGCTTTTCATCGAAAAGCGAAAGGTTGGATCATCTGGAATATGTTTTGGGTGATTATCTTTCGCGTCACAAGGCTGCTGAACTTCTTAAAACCAAAATCGCACATAATGAACAAAAACGCGATTCATCCAAACGTATATTGGGTAAGAGTTTGGGGCAGACAGCGCAAGGGTTTTACAGTAACCGTGTTTTGATGTTTGGTGATTTCGAAACCTGGTTGAATCTGGATCTGGACAGTTTTTCAACAGCTGCAGACACTAAGGAAAATCCCGCGCCTTGAAAAAAGGTCACGGGCTTTAAATATTTCTCTTTAAAAAATTTTCTGGGGTTTTATTACCCGAGTGCCAGTTGTGGTTCTTGAGCAGGTGCAGGCGTTCTGGCAGAGGCATAAACCTGATCTACATCTTCCTGAAGACTGTCACAACGATTCATCCAACCTCTATAATTTCTTGTGTAAACAGCCTTACCCGTGGCGTTTAGACTTGCATAATGATTTCTTTTTAAATCGACCAACTCATTACCATCTGCTACCCCGTCATTTCTGGAGGCTGTAGCAATGTGTTGTCTGGCTTTACCGACACCGGCATTTACCGCAGTGTCAAATGCAACTAGACGGGCGGCCGGATCAGAAATATTTTCAATTCCTGCCTTATCCCAAAATTCACGCTTATAGAAATCTTTTGTTACTTCAAGTGCTCCTTCGCGGTCGCCTGATCTCAAAAGACCCATTACTTCATTATATGTTCCTTGGTGGTATTTGGATGCTATACCGAACACTGTGGCTCCCCCGGCATCATATTTTCCATCATGCCAACCACCTTCATGAGCCAAAACCTTGTCAAAGGCTTCATCGTAACTACCGTCAAATGCACCGTTTTCTCTGAGCTGAGCAGCAGAAAGACCTGCAGCGGCAGAAGTTACACCTGTTGCTAGAGCGGCGGAAGTAGAGGCTGATGAAAGGTCAATATCACCATTAGAATCAAGCTCTATACCTTCCAGATCTTTGATCATTTGCTCGATCTGTTCAGGGTCTAAATTCTGCCCATTCAATTCAGCAGTGGATTCGTAATAATGTCCGAGAAGCATAAGAAGGACATAGCCTTCATCCTCGCGCGAAACTTCACGGCCTGTATTTGCGCTTGGCTCCTGAGAATATGGTTTTGCGCCGCTAACCATATTGAAGTTATTTGTATTTGTTGCTTCAGCTTCCTGGTTCAAATCCAAAGCACCCTGTCTTGCAGGATTAGAAAATCTCTCTGTTATCCCGTTACCGGAAATACCGCCAGCATTGCCTATTGCCAATGCTGCGTGGCTGGTAGTGCCTAAGGCTGATGATTTAACTGTTTCTTGTACCATGCTTATATTCTAGCGTATCTTTCTTAACAAATGCAAAACAACTCAAAAAATATATATTTTTCAATCTGTTAAGATATTACCGGGCCATGGTATTCTGGCGTTGCATTCATACCTTGTTTGTGACCAAGTCCTGCTTGCTGATATGACTCTCTAGCCTCATTGATGAGACCTTGTCTAACTGAACTATCACCAAGATTCTGGCCCATAGCGCTTGCCGGGCTTACAATCTGATATCTGCCGTTGCCATCAGCAATTCCTACTTCAAAGTGCAGGTGAGGCCCAGAAGAGCGCCCTGTACTACCACTTTGGCCAATAACTGTGTCCGGACCTACAGTTTGTCCTTCTCTAACATCAACATCACTCAAGTGAGCGTAACGTGTAAATAAGCCGTTGCCATGGTCTATATCGATGTATTTACCCCATCCGTCAGCATCGTTTCCAACATTATGTACACGGCCTTCTGCGGCAGCGTAAAGATCGGTACCTGTAGGAACAGGGTAATCCCCGCCTTCATGCATTCGTGATCCACCACGGTGTACAATATCCTGGCCTGTGCGATAGTCACCTTTTATAGGGAATTGCAACGTTACATTACCATCTGAAGAGAAAGTGCTTCCACCTTCTATTGAAGGCCCGTCATGATCATGTCCGGCACCGGCAGCCATACCCGCTCCTGCGACACCAAGTCCAGGAATTAGGGATGAGAACATCTGACCGATAAGACCTTCTATATTCATGCCTTCCAGGCTGTTGCCATTTGCCTGACCAAGGCCAAAAACTTCCATAATAATGGTCATGAATATACCCATGCCAATATTCTCGGTTACCATATCGGGCATTCTGTCCGCAACTTGCTGAGTGCGTTCTACTGATTCATCTAAAAGTGCTGTTTCTTCAGGTGTCATTTCACGACCCTCTGCGCGAGCATTGGCTTGAGCCTCTTCGTATGCGCGCTGGCGTAAAGTCGCCTGGTCATGTTCATTATGCCTGTCCATTCTATCATCGCGTAATTGAGCTTCTGCATCGGGCTGTTCGGTGCGGATAGAAGATTCGGGGGGAGGGCCTGCAACCGCGGTTTCAGGACGAATTGACGCCGCAGGCGGTGCAGCGGCAACTGCTGGAGCAGGTTGCTGTATCTGTGGTTCTCTTTCTTGTGTTGCTGTTATAGCCATATTTATATTCTATATAACTCTTATATTCATTACCAATTATATTCAAAAAGTATTAAATTTCAGTTACTTATTTAATTTATTGACATTATGTAATTAAAAATAAGTTTTTGATTGATCGCAAAGTTTTTCCCAAGCATACAATAAATATTACCCATAAATGGATTATGCCTAGCAATAGGTGAATATATTATTAAGGGTAAAAACTTAAGGTTAGGCGTTTAACCTATTGCAGGTGCTGCAATTTGTGCTTTATGTTCTTCTGGACGTACTGCTCCAGCCTCTGTGGTAGGTTGTGAAACTTCGGGTACGTTCAATTGTGGTGTAGGTGTAACACTTTCAGCAAAGCTGCTGCTTAGATCAATTTGAGGAAGATCAATTTCAAGATCTTCGATGGCAATCACGCTTACTGGGGCCTGGGTCGCTGAGCTTATACCAATGGAATCCGCATAAGAGGTGTATCTTTCCGGTGATTCTAAAGTCTGACTATGCGGGCTATCAACCGAATCCGCCATTTTAATTTCAGAATTTTGGCTTACTGAAGCGTCTTGTTCTGCCTCATTACTATCATGTTTCCAGCGACGATTTCCTTTTCCGTGAGGACCATAACGTCGTCCTCTAGCATCATCAGAATCATGTTCTTCAGCAGCCGATGCAGTGTGCCCATTTTCATTCGTTGTTTGTTGCTGATGTTCAAGTTCGAGCTGACGCTGCATTTCCAGCTGGCGTTGCATTTCTAACTGGCGTTGCATTTCCATTTGACGCTCAAGCTCAGCTTCGCGGGCGGCTTCGGCTGCAAGTACGGCTTGTTCATTCAGATAATTTTTGTAGTTTTCTATACCGGTACTTATCGAAGAATAAAATTCACTTGATGGTCCCCGGTTAGCGCTATCGAGAATTTTTGTCCAAAACTCTTTAATTGTGTCAGCGCTTTTCTCAAAAACGCGCTCAATTTCATCATCATAATTTTTCTTAAGTCTGGTTTCATCTCCAGTAGCGACTGCATCCAGTTCGTGAGCAGTATAATTTAAAGAATCTCCAGCGAGAACGTCGGGATTTGCCCCGAAATCATTCATGTTGTCGAAATCCTTTTGATTAACATGGTCGCTAATGTGGGAGCCTGTACCAGCATTGCTTAACTGTGCTGCCTCTGAGTCGAAACCTTGGGCTGATGCTAAAGCAAAGTCGTTTACCATCACATTATGCGTCGCGAAGAAACCGCCATCCACGGATGCGGCGAAACTTTCTTCTTCATATGCATGGCTTGTATTTAAACTCATACAATTAGTATATGGAAAATAGGTAAAATTTTAGTTAATATTGGTTAACGCATTTAACCCACTGAAAATGCAGTTAAATAATGGGGATTTAATAACTTTAATACTTGGAAATATTAAAATGGGGTAGGGCCAGCCAATTCGGGCTTGGGGGCAACATTTGCAAAGGCTTCACGTCTGACTATACCATAGACGAGCAAAGAAGACATTTCAGGATCGTAACCCTGACCATCGCACATGCTTTCGATTTCGCGAGCAGTAATGCATGGTTTATTGGCCTCAGGCGCGCCCTGATTAAATAATTCAGGCCTGTTCCGTTGTAAATTTTCCATCATTGAGCCTGCATCTTGAGGTGCGGCGTTTGGATATACACCTAAATCTTCGGGTGTAATATCGTATTCATCAATTTTACTGTCTATAGCCTCGGTAATGTCGGGGTTGCGCACATCTATACCTGAATTTTGTTCAAGAGATACAAGGGCTTCCTGTAAATCCGCCAATGCTGCCCGACTGAGCGCAAGATTTTGAGGTCTGAAGATCTCTAGCCCTGCGACAGTTGATGCGAAAAGCTTTTGTATTTGGGCCCGTCTTAAGAAAGCAGCTTTTTCGGCTTCTGTGCCTGAATAGCTTGCGCCAGCTCGTCCTTCGATTGAATGTGAGCCAACAGTGCGCCCCTGTACAACACCGCCTGAACGAAAGTCTGTGAAGATGCGGCTCCATACATCATTGTTTAGAAGCGACGGTTCACCTTTGGCAACAGCACCCTGCGTTGATAGACGGGTATCCCGCTGATCAATCTGGCTTGCATAACTTGTTCGGACAGAATTATTCATAATTTGCATTATAAGGGACGGACGCAGTAAAATCAAATTAACTAAAAGCAGATAATGTTTTCAGTGTCTTAGGATCGCCTCTTTCCACATAAGAAAGCTGTTTATATATTTCCCCCTTTTTCTAATGACCAAGCCGTGATACATAAGATTTGGAAAAGATTTAAGACCCAACATAACCTTTAGGGGAAATGACACATGAATATTCATGAATACCAAGCCAAAGACCTTTTGAAATCATACGGCGTTGCCGTGCCGGATGGCAAGGTAGCCTTTACAGTAGATGAGGCTGTAAAAGCCGCGGAAAGCCTTCCGGGACCGCTATATGTGGTAAAAGCCCAGATACATGCTGGTGGACGCGGTGCCGGACACTTTAAGAATAATCCCGAAGGTAAGGGCGGGGTCAGGCTTTGCAAAACCCCTGATGAAGTGCGCGATGCTGCCGAGGCAATGCTGGGAAATGTTCTGGTGACCAAGCAAACGGGTGAGGAAGGTAAGGAAGTTAAAAGACTCTACGTTACAGATGGCGTGGATATTTCTAAAGAATATTACTGTTCTATTCTGTTGGATCGTGCCAAGTCAGAACTAACCTTCGTGGTATCTACAGAAGGTGGTATGGATATTGAGGATGTAGCAGAAAAGACACCCGAAAAAATTATCAAAGTTGGTGTTGATCCCGTAACAGGGATGCAAGGGTTTCATGCACGCAAGCTTGCGTTTGCCCTTGGTCTTGAAGGCGCGGCATTGAAAAGCGCTATTAAATTCTTTAATGCGCTTTATAAAACCTATGTTGAAACAGATGCTGATACAGTTGAAATCAACCCGATGATTGTCACTGACAAAAACGAGGTTATGGCCTTGGATGCAAAAGTATCTTTTGATGGCAATGCTTTATTCCGCCATCCAAAAATTGCTGAATTGCGTGATAAGGACGAAGAAGATGAAAAAGAACAGCAAGCCCATGAGTATGACCTGTCTTATGTTGCTTTGGATGGTAACATTGGGTGTATGGTCAATGGTGCGGGGCTTGCGATGTCAACAATGGACATTATCAAATACTATGGTGGCGAGCCTGCAAACTTCCTGGACGTTGGTGGAGGCGCCAATACTGAAAAAGTAACTGCCGCGTTCAAAATCATTTTATCGGATCCGAATGTTAAAGGTATTCTTGTAAATATCTTCGGCGGAATTATGAAATGTGACATTATTGCCGAAGGTGTGGTCGCTGCTGCTAAAGAAGTATCTTTGAGTGTACCTCTCGTCGTACGCCTTGAAGGTACTAACGTCGAAAAAGGGAAAGATATCCTGAACAATTCCGGCCTACCGATTATTGCTGCAGATGACTTGGGTGATGCTGCCCGTAAGATTGTTGATGCAACCAAAAAGCACGAAGCTGCGGCTTGACACTGAAATTTTAAAAAAAGCGCGTCCAGATTTTGGCGCGCTTTTTTTTGATTATAAGTGTTTTCCTACATAGTGAAAGTTACACTGTCGGCAGACACATATTTGGTTGCCTTGCGATAGGGTCGGAGATTATCCTGCGCGACTTCAAAACTTTCGGAAGGATATTCAACGCTGCCCGTTGGTACAAATTCACGGGGATTCCATTCGCTTAAATCCGGCATACGCTCATCAGTAAATCCCCAGCGTGTTCCCATACGCTCATAAAATTCTTCAACACTCAAATGAATTTGCGGCACACGAACTCTGCCATAGACAGGATCACCGTTACTGTTAGTACCAATTTGGCGCTCTTTCATCTTATAGCCGTCAAACTGGCGATCAGGCACGTAATAAGAGTGTCCGTCATGTGTTCTGATTAATTTTGTATGCTCGCCTCTACCATAAGCTTTGTCTTTTTTCATTTCGACAAGTTGCTCGTCATCGCCATCAATAACAAAGAAATATCTATTGCGATTACAAACCCCGCCTTCAAAAACATCGCACATATTATACGAAGCATGACTTCTTAATCTCTTGAAAAACTCAACAGCACCGGAATCATTCGCGCCAAGGAAATGACCAATATAAGCATCTTTTGCTGTCAGATAATAATTTCCATCTGCGTCCCGGTTCGGTGTGACCATTTCTCCATCATCAACAAGTTTCTGTAGTTTTTGTAGGCCCCTGATCGTATTGTGAATACCGATAACTGCACTCATATATGGATCACGGAAAACACGTTTATGCATGGCTTGATATTCAGAGCTTTTTGAAGCACGCCCATAATCAGAGCCATGTTCTCTGAAAATTCTGTCAGCAGCAGCTCTTTCGTCGTCATAGCCGTAAAGATCCCCAGCTTCACGTAGAAGCTGTATTCCTGTACCAGCGATAAACTGGTTTAAACCTTCTGCCGAGCTGTAAGGTGAAGATTGTAGGGTTCCGAGCCTTGATTCCAAATTCCATTTTGAAATCAAGAAATCGAAGGGAACAGGGTTTGCGTAGTCATCATTACCCATACTGGTGAGGTAGGCCTCGACAATGGCGAGATAATTTTCCTGAGGAACAACATAACCTTTATCTTCGCCAGCAAGGCGAGCATAAAACTTCCCGCGATTTAAACCTGCAACTTGGAATTGTTCGCCAATTCTGACAGTTGTATTCCGCTGGGGGACAATCTGCTCAAGGTCGTCACATACATCTTGGTTCTTAATAATATAATCTGATCTTTCACCATGATATACACCGCACACAAGTTCGCCCTCGACAGGATCAGGAATATCTACCCTTACAGTGTATCTTTCAGCATCTATATTTCCTGAACCAGCAATAGCGGCACAACTGCTGAATGCTGCTAAACCCAGCATCGCACCTTTTTGCGCTCTCGTTGTGTCTTCCCAAAGTTTTTGAAAAGGGCTTCTAGGGTCTCTCTTTATAACCCATCGGCCCTCCTGACCTTTTTCGGAGCTTGTTTCGGTTTGCATCTGAACTTTGTTTTCTGTCATAAATCACCCATATTTATTTATTATGGAAATATTTATACACCATTTTTATTGACATAAGCAAGGATAAATTGAATTATCGTTTTGAACTGGCGCTTTAAATACGCTAGTCTGCATAAAAAGAAAATAATAAAATGGAGGTTTTTATGGGATCGGTAACCCAGCTTAGAAAAGATAATCCTCAAGCACGTCGCGATGAAATGGCGCATGATGCCTTCAAGGCGATAGAGCGCGGTGGCAAATGTTATAAAGGTAACCCTTTTAATATCAATTTGACCTTAAGGCTTTCTTTTGAGGAAAGTGCCGCGCCTGAGGTGCCACATGATATTACAAAATTATTCGGAAAAGTATGTGGCAAACTCGGTATTTACGGTGAGGTTGTCGGGTCTATTGGTAAACCAAGTGGAGAGCGCGACAGTTTTTCGCTGACCATAGAGAGTGATCAGGATACAATTGATAGCCTTATTCGGAAAACCGGACGCTCAACATTTCATGCGGATTGTGAGAATTTGGGGCTTGTAAATATATCCTCAAATGCTATGACTTATTCACGTCCGCGATATATTGCGGCAAATGATATCTAGCATAAAGTTTTAAGGAGTTATCTCACTATGTCAGTTCTCGTTGATAAAAACACCAAAGTTATTTGTCAGGGCTTTACCGGCTCGCAAGGAACATTCCATTCCGAACAAGCGATGGAATACGGTACAAATATGGTTGGTGGTGTAACTCCTGGAAAAGGTGGGACAGAGCATCTCGGGTTACCTGTTTTCAACACTGTTGCCGAAGCAAAGGCGGAAACAGGCTGTAATGCATCTGTAATTTACGTGCCGCCTCCGTTCGCAGCAGACGCTATTATGGAAGCGATTGATGCTGAAATAGAACTGATTATCTGTATAACTGAAGGTATTCCTGTACAGGATATGATCAAAGTCAAAGCAGCTCTTGAGGGATCAAATTCACGCCTAGTCGGCCCTAATTGTCCGGGCGTAATTACCCCGGATGAGTGCAAGATCGGAATTATGCCGGGCCACATCCACAAGCGTGGTAAGGTCGGAATCGTTTCACGTTCAGGAACGTTGACTTACGAAGCAGTAGCCCAGACCGCTGCTGTGGGACTAGGTCAGTCAACATGTATCGGTATTGGCGGTGATCCGGTGAACGGCACAAACTTTATTGATTGTATCGAAATGTTTATGGATGATCCTGAAACAGAGGCCATATTGATGATTGGTGAAATCGGCGGAACAGCTGAAATTGAGGCTGCCGAATATTATGCATCCCTAGATACGAAAAAACCAATTGCCGGATTTATTGCTGGTGTTACAGCCCCTCCAGGAAAACGTATGGGTCACGCCGGTGCGATTATTGGTGGAGCAGAAGATACGGCTGAGGCCAAAACAAAGAAGATGCGCGAATGTGGATTTATAGTTTCTGAAACGCCAGCCGGCCTTGGTGAAGCAGTTGCAGAAGCAATTAAAAAAGCCGCATAAGCAGTTTTTCTCTAAAGCTCAAGTATATCAATTTTTCCACTGGGGCTTTTTGTAAGCTTTGGTTTGTCTGTACTTGATGTGTTTTCCAAAGCAGCTGTTTTAAATTCAATTTGAGGCGCACTTGCCATTTCTTCATTAGGTATCTGAAAGATAGATGAGTAACTGTCTTTTCCGAGGGTATCACTCCGCTCAGCGCAATATCTGTCAATTTCGGGGATTGCTTCCTCGTAATTACGAAGGGCGCTATCAACACCGTTTATATTTGAGTATTGCGGTGCTTCTTCGATAATTAGGTTTTTAAATTTATCATCAAAATCAATTTTACTGGATAGCTCTAAATGACTTGAAAGTCCGAAAGATCCATTCTTGGCAATTAGAATTGCGGACATGCGTCGCTTTGTGTTCTCGGAAATAAAGCCTTCAAGAAAATCTGTTTCTTCAATTTGTTTAACTAAGCCTACGGTCTCTGAGCCTGATATCGAGGATCTGGTCTTTTCAACTAAAAATATATTAATAAAATTTTCAAATTGCTCTGCGATAGCAGGTCGACTTACAATTAAATTTTTAAAAGCACGTACATCGGTGAACTTTAGACCGTATTTAATGGGCTTAGGGTTTTGTAGATTTTGAATTATACCTTTTTCAAAAACTTGGAATAACAAATCTTTTGTAAATATGTCAGCTGAATCTTGCTTATCAAGCTCATTTGCAAGTTTTCCAAAAGGCATATGGTCAAAACCACCTGTATCTATATCCAGAAAAAGCACTTTTCTGGCGCTATCCACCGTCATAGATTTGAACCATGTTAAAGGTTTAGTTTTTGACTGTGAAGTGGAACCAGTTAACACAGTTGATGCTTTTTTATCGTTCTCTTTAGCTTCTAGTGACCCTGAGCCATTCCCGTTTGGAAGTTCATATTCACTATCAAAAGAAATATAATTCGGACTTTCTTTTGTAGTAAGGCTATCAAGATAAGAATCTAACTGCTGCAGGGCTTGCATTTTTTCTTGTGCGCAAAAATAGTCAACAAGCTGCTGGGGCAAGTAACCTTTATCTTCATTGCGAGCTATAAAATATGTTCGATTGGATGATTTTGAATTTTCTGTAATAGCATAGAATGAATCTTCAGGGTCAGCGCCGAATTGTTGTTCATGCACTACGAAATATTTCTTTAGGGCGTCCCGTTGCTTAGGTCTTTTCGTACAATCCTTATAAAGCCCCAACATGTCATAAGCAGATATACCGCGATAGTCACTCAACGAAGTGTGCAACCTGCCCATAAGTTTGACACATAAATTGGTGAAATCCCTGCTTATGCCAATAGGATTTTTTGTAGAAAATAATATTTCTTCATGATCTTCACGACCGTTAACCATTCCTATAAATTCAATGAGTTCCAAGCCCTTATGTTTAAGCAAAATAGCTGAAGACGTATCCTCGGCAATATATGCACAAAGCATACGCATCATGTTGGTTGAAAAAAATTGTGATTTAAATTCTGACTCTGGTGTTTCCAGATAAAGTTTCAGAGTAGTGGGCATATGCAGTTGGGGAACAGCGGACATGTTTTTCAGCCAGTCATCTTGAAGAATTTCTTTGTAAGTTTCCAAAGGTGCGGCCATATGCGGAAACTTGGCGGCTTCCAGAAGTAATTTTATTTTTTCTGCATGAGTAAGCGGGCCATCACTATATGAGTTTTCCCAGATGCGGTCAGTCGTAAATGCTTTGTTGACACAAATTTTGTCATTTTCGGACAAATTCAAAAATCCTGCTATATGCTCAGGAATGAAGAGCGCGGCATATCTATCATCCGCATTTTTCAATAAATTGTAATACTCTTGGAAGTAATTAATGTCGACAGCTTCCTTAAGGGATTTTTGTAGCTTGTGTGCTGCTCGCTTTTCACCATCAAAAATGCGGGTCAAAAGATTACCCGTATCTATATGCCTTGCAACTGGTAGAAAATTTTCACGTAGCACAATGGCAGTTTTTTGGCTATGTGAGACATTAATAGGATCTTGCGAATTTGACGTTAACTTTCTGGCTTCTTCAGCACGCTTTGCTGCACGCAATTTGTTACCATTTGAGATACGGGTATGCTCTGGGTCGTCCTCAATGGAAACTGCATTGTTATTAATATCAAACCACCAGTTTCCTGTACCTTCAGCGGCATAAATATAATGCCTTTTCCCCAAGTCCTTAACAGCCTTTTCGTATTTATCGTCTTTAGGAATTGATGTTTCAAAATCCGTAATATGAAGGAGGGCTGTGTCAAAATCGCAGCGGCGGATATGTGTCATATGTTGGCCAATGACCGCTAAATCACTTTCGTTATCTATAAATTCGCCTGTCTCGGAAGATAAATAGTGCTCTTTTATCGTCCATTGATCTTTAAGTGCGTCAATTTGAACGGCCTGGAAATATGTTACAGCATTATCAACACTTAATATTGCTGGTTTCGCCACAGAGCGCATAACCGCTTGCCCATATTCGTTTTTCTCGAACCAGAGCTGAAGGTCAAGGTCTATAGTTTCGTCATATCCGTTATCAGGAGGCCAGCCCATCTATCCCCCCATTCTCAGTTCAATATGCTTTTCACGTGTATCTGGAAATTTTGCCAGTTCCATAACTTTTTCTTTTGGCAAGATACCTGGATTTTTGGCTAGGTTATCTGCCATAACTTCGCTTTCTTTTGCGTAAGTATATGCATCAAAACAACGCTCAAGTGTGTATTTTTCATCCTTAGATAAATTTTCTATACGTCCAGCTGATAAAATGAAATTTCCTAAATCTGCAGGAATATGCGGACACATTGCGAAGGTTTCTAGCGTTTTATTATCACTATTTCTGACAATACAACGGGCTATGCTTGTACTAATGTCATATGGCTTGCTTTCGTGCACGCCCTTTGCATGACAATTTTCAACCAATTTGAAAAGAAGCGGCATATAGTTTTTGATATCGCTCTCTTTAATAATATTATCGAGTGCGTATTCGAGATAAGGGTCAAAAATATCAGTCGTTAGTCTTGGATCTTGTGAGATGATATTCATGAAATCAAGTTTCTCATGCGGCTCTAAACGAAAAGCAAATAAATTTTTGTCAATATCACTTTTATCAAAAACTGAGAGGTAGACTGGCATTTGTCCAGCCACTTTTAAAAGCTGATAGAAAAGTTGGCGGTCATCATCTTTCAGGGCCTTTTCTTTCAAAGACTTTATTTTCTTTGCTACGATCCGGGCATAGACCCCGTCCATTCCAAGTTTTGCAGCGATTTCCGAAAACTGGTTTATTTTACCATCTTTCATAAACTGATCTGTGAATTTTTCGATTTGGTAAACTACACTAAATTGGGATGTGGCAATTTTTCCATCATTTACCATCTCGCATAATTCGTAAAATCTTTCATAGTCCTCAGCCTCAATTGCTTCTTCCAACCCTTCTACCCACGCGGCTTTGCTCATTTGCTTCTCGCGGGTAAACATAGCCTTTAATTTCTCCCCCAAACTTGCTTTTTTGAAATCGGGTTCCAAAGAAACGGTATTGACATTGATAACAGCAGGGAAATTTTCGTGATTTTCCCTGTAACGTTGTTCAGCACGCATCAGGTCTTCTTCTGAATATTTGGCGTGATCCGGAATGCCATTTGAAATATCGATAAGCTTGTGGTTCTGACCCATCATCCAAAAGCCCGATGCCTCTGCCTGATAGAGCCAGTGCTCTTCTGCTAAATCCTCAACTGCATTTAGATATTTTTGGGAGGTAACATCACAGTGATACATTTCCTTATTATAAAGAAACAGGATGGCCCGACTAAAAGAATACTCCTCATCCTCAGTCATATGCTCCAAAACTCGACATAACTCATCGTTGGGCGTTTCTATATCACTTTCGAAGGTTTCTTTTACTTTAAAAGTCCTGTGTGTATCGGAAACCATCTCGAAATAACTTTCGCGATCATCCAAATCCCAAGTATGGGGTGCCGATACAGTTCTGATTTTTTGTTTTTCCAGGCCGGAATGAACAGCCGGAACCTTCACAGTTTCTTTATTGTGAAAGGTCCTTTTAGGAGCGGGTAGGTTGCTAGTTACCATAATCAGGATGTTATACAAATATAAACAAATTATGTCAATATATTTTCGAGATTGCAGGCTTGTGGCGGCGTTGCTATACTCTTATCCCATGACACTGACCCTAAACGATTTGAAACCAGAAATCCGGCAAATGGCTATTTGCCTACCCTACCGTGTGGGCTTATGGATGTCTCTTGCAGACGGGACTGGCGGCAATACATCTGATAAGGAAGAACAAAAGGCGTTGGAAACGCTTATAATGGCTTATTCAGAAGATTTTGTGAAATCCCAGTTTGTGCAAGCACTTATGGAAGAATGTATGAAGGAACGCGGGGATTGGGTTAATTGGGTTGAGGGTATTGAGAATGTTCCTAAAGAATGCCGTGATGTTGTGGCTGCTTTGGATGGAAAGCTGGAAAGAGGGGATCTGGAAGCTTTCAAAAGTAATCTCATAGAAATTGGATATAACGTAGCATTAGCTTACCGCGAGTTTGATTACCGTTCCAGCCTATTGTCCAGAATGAATACGTACTGGGTTGTCTGGAAAGAACGATTTTCCGCATTTATCAGTGGTAATGCTATGAAATCCAACGCAGAATTATTGAATATTTCGGCTCGCGAGCGCGAGGCATTGCGACAACTGGCCGAAAGTCTGGGCCGGGAAATCAGGGAAGCTGCCTGAGGGATATCTGACAATGACTCTTAAGCTTTCAAAATTCACACCGGAACAACAATTCCAGCTTAATGGGCTTTTTTACAAAATCGGTATTTGGATGTCGCATGCAGATGATGCGGGCGAAACAAACGATGCTTCAGATTTGGCAGAAGAGGCGCAGCTTTTCGATGTTTTGGAAAAAATGGCCAAAACTTATAAAGCGTTTCCCCTGATTATGGAGATGGCCGATAATGCCGTTTCACAGTCAGGTTACCATGAAAAATGGAAAACAGATTCAGATGGTGCTGTCGCTGAAGCGGCTATTGTCGCCGGTATGATAAAAACAATGGCTTCTAAAGATGAGCTTGCTGCCTTTAAAGGGGCTTGTATGCAGGTTGCGACCGATGTTGCAAAAGCTTATCAGGAAGACGAGTACCATACCGAAGTTAACCATGGCATGGACTATGACGTTTTGGTTGAAAAGGTAGCCAATTTTTTTGCGCGCATTTCCAATCGCAAGCTTTATGAAGAAATGAATATTTCTCCGGCTGAAGATAATGCGTTGTCAGAGCTTGCAAACGCATTACGTAACGTATAAAAATTAAGCCCTGTAACGGGTTTTTTTAAAAAATAAACTCTCGAAAAATATAACGTATAAGGTACTTACATGTCTTCTTCGTCTTCTTCTGCTCCAAAAACAAAAGATATTTCCATGTTTTTAAACGGGGTAAATGCTGAATATATCGCGCATTTATATGCGCAGTATAAGGTTAATGCCAATTTAGTAGATAAAAGTTGGAGTGATTTTTTCGGTGACTTGAATGACGACGAAGCAGCACTTTTACACGAGCTTAATGGAGCAAGCTGGACGCCATCTGAAAATAAGCGTGGCAACCGCAGTTTCGCTCACATGTCATCTGCCGATGACGCTGCAAGTGTGATGGAAAGCCAAACAGCGCCCGCAAATATTAATGCACCAAAAGGCCTTTCTACTGAAGAGCTACAAAGCATGGCCTCTGACTCAATTGCCGCTCTTATGCTTATCCGTGCTTACAGGGTGCGTGGTCACCTCATATCCCACCTGGATCCGCTGGAATTAAAGGAAACGAAAGATTACCCAGAGCTTGACCCCGGACATTATGGTTTTACCAGCAGTGATTATAACCGTGAAATATTTATTAACGGCGTTCTGGGGCGTGATTACGCAACGTTGAGCGAAATTCTAAATATTCTTCGTGAGACATATTGCGGAACCATAGGTGTTGAATTTATGCACCTGACAGACCCGGAAGAAAAGGCCTGGATTCAAAAGCGTATTGAGTCACCACGTAATCATACTGATTTCACTGAAAACGGCAAACGCGCCATTTTGCAAAGACTGACTGCGGCAGAAGGGCTGGAGAAGTTTTTAAACACCAAATACACAGGTACCAAACGCTTTGGTCTTGATGGGGGTGAGTCCCTGATCCCTGCAATTGAGCAGATCATGAAACGTGGTGGTCAGATGGGGTTAAAAGAAATTGTCATCGGCATGGCCCACCGTGGTCGCCTTAACGTATTGACAAATGTTATGGGTATGCCTTTTACCGCGCTTTTTGCACAGTTTCAGGGCAAACCTTCCAATCCCGATAATGTTCAAGGCTCCGGTGATGTGAAATACCATATNGGAACATCGACAGATCGTGACTTTGACGGCAATACAATTCACCTGTCTTTGACAGCCAACCCGTCTCACCTTGAATGTGTGAACCCGGTTGTTATCGGTAAAGTTCGTGCCAAACAGGTGCAAATTGACGATAAAGAATCCAGCGAGATTTTGCCTTTGCTTCTCCACGGGGACGCTGCCTTTGCGGGTCAGGGTGTTGTTGCGGAAACACTAATGATATCAGAACTGCCCGGCTACCGTGTCGGCGGAACAATTCATATTGTTATTAATAACCAGATCGGCTTTACCACAATGCCGAAATACGGACGCTCAGGACCTTATCCGACAGATGTTGCAAAAATGCTTTCTGCGCCTATTTTCCATGTAAACGGGGATGATCCTGAAGCGGTTGTTCATGTCGCGCGCATTGCTACTGAATTCCGCCAGGAATTCAAGAAAGACATCGTGATTGATATGATGTGCTACCGCCGTCACGGCCATAACGAAGGTGACGAACCATCCTTTACACAGCCAATCATGTATAAAAAGATTAAAGGTCAGGAAACGACACGCTCACAATATGCTCAGAGCTTAATCGGAGAGGGTGTTATATCCTCTGATGAAGCTGATGATATGGTTGCAGAATTTACTGATTATCTTGAAAAGGCTTTCGANGCTACTAAGAGCTACAAACCCAATAAAGCAGATTGGCTGGAAGGGGCTTGGTCGGGACTTAAAACGGCATCGGGCGATGCGCGACGCGGAAATACGGCTGTTAGCAAAAAGACGTTGAAGCGTGTGGGTGAAACCCTGACCACAGTTCCGGATGATTTTAACCTGAATTCAAAAATTGATCGCCAGCTCAAAGCCAAGGCAAATATGTTTGAAACAGGTGAGGGATTCGACTGGGCAACAGCTGAGGCCGCAGCCTTTGGCACATTGCTGGATGAAAACTTCGCTGTACGCCTATCCGGTCAGGATGTGGGTCGTGGAACGTTTTCACAGCGCCACGCAATTTTATATGACCAAAAAACAGAAGAAAAATACATCCCCCTGCAACACGTAAAAGATGGTCAGCCAAATGCTGAATTCCATGATTCCCCTTTGTCGGAATTTGCGGTTCTTGGCTTTGAATACGGATATTCTCTGTCAGATCCGAATACACTGGTATGCTGGGAAGCGCAATTCGGGGACTTTGTGAACGGAGCACAGGTTATCATTGACCAGTTTATAGCCTCTGGCGAGACTAAATGGTTGCGTATGTCAGGTTTGACAATGTTGCTACCGCATGGTTTTGAAGGGCAGGGGCCTGAACACTCTTCCGCAAGACCTGAGCGTTTCTTACAGCTTTGTGCAGAAGATAATATGCAGGTCTGCAACCTGACAACGCCAGCAAACTATTTCCACGCTCTACGTCGCCAGATGCACCGTGATTTCAGGAAGCCTTTGATTATTATGACGCCAAAATCACTGCTGCGCCATAAACTGGCTGTATCTCCTGCGTCTATGATGACGGAAGGTAGCACATTCCACAGGGTTTTGTGGGACGATGCGATGGATAAGCTGGTTAAACCGGCAAAGATGAAGCGCGTCGTGCTTTGTACGGGGAAAGTTTATTATGACCTGTTTGAGAAGCGTGAAGAGCTTGGCATTAATGATGTCCTTATCCTGCGCGTTGAACAGCTTTACCCGTTCCCGCATAAAGCGCTTGTTGAGGAGCTTTCCCAGTATAAAAATGCTGAATTCATCTGGTGTCAGGAAGAGCCGAAAAATCAGGGATACTGGTTCTTCACAGATCCACTTTTAGAAGAGGTTCTAACTGAGGCCAAGCTGAAAAATACGCGCGCACGCTATGTCGGGCGTGAGGCTGCAGCCGCACCCGCGACTGGTTTGCACAGCAAGCATGTTGAGGAACAGACTCGTTTGGTTGAAGAGGCTTTAAAAGGAAAATAGGCTCACGACTGCATAGGTGCTATTTTTGAAATAGTTGTTGGTGTAAGCCCGTTGCTTTCAGAGGTTGCGGACTTGCTTTTTCCTCCTCTTAGAACTTCGGATATAAATGCTCTCGCTTCGGTGGTGAGGGCGCCATTTGATTGCACCAGACCTTCCTCTCGTAACGATTTTAATATTTCATTCGGATTTTCAATGTGTTTGTCTCTTAAGGCCCATGATGGGTCTGATGGGCCATGAAAAGAAGAAAAGATAGCGCGCAGACCCTGTTCCGCGTTTGGAGTTTTTTCAATCACATTTTCAATCTTCCGGTAGTTACCTTCAAATTTATCAGGATCCCAAGAAACTTGTCCGGCGATTTTTCCCTCAGCAGTTCTAGTAAATGCGTCTCTTGATTTTAGTGACATTTTTAAATCTCCTATATGACTTCCCGCCAAATTTACTCTAATAATCTTGACAAAGAGTTAAAAAATTGACATAACTCAAATCAATTTAACGATAAAGGTATTTATATATGTCAGTTACTTTGACGCGGGCAAGATACATCAGGGACGGTCAATATGACCCGACACCCGTGCGTTTGCCTGGTTCAGCGTGGGAAGAGCATACTGTTCCCTTTGATGCAGAAATACATAAAGACCATTTACACTGCATGTCTTGCAGTGCCTCGCTTTACTATCATTCGGGTTCGACTTTCCGTGGGGGATCATCCTCTTTGCGGGGTGCGTCTGAGCATTTTTCATTAAAACCCGGACAGCGCCATGCGATAACATGTAAAATGCCTAACCCCGAAGACGGGGAAAGAACCGACTACGACACCTCACGGGGTTTCCGTTTCCATTTAAATATACCGGATGCCAGAAATGCTTTTAATAAGGGTGCGGCATATGCCGTGGAAAAAGGCGGAAAACTTAGTCCACGTCGCGCTATTTTACACCTCAATGAGACTGAAGATAGTTTCCAGAGCCTGACACCCAGAAGTATGGAATCTGTGCAAGATTTTCTAGATGCCATGCAAAAAGAAAACAGGCAGCGATTGACCGATAGCTATGTTGTTGTGGGTCATCGCGTAATGAAATTCAAAGATTTCATAGTTCGCCTCGGCCTGCCTCATGCAGGCTATGAAAACAGCCGCTTCGGTTTACTACAGGAGAAAATGGCTTCGCATCGTGGGCAAAAAACATATCATGGCGAGCCACGTATCGTTGAAATACAGGTGGATAATCCATGTGAGGCAGATTTTTTCCAAGACAGGTTTAGGGTTAAAGGCCGTGCCGTTTTCTTATCCAAACAAAACCGGGATGAGAAGCGATTTATATTCCCGAATATCCATGTTGATTCCCTGTATGACAATAGTTTAAGGACACTATTCTCAAAAGCCGGAAAATATTCCGTTATGGGTATGGTAAGGGAAAAACAACAGGCAGGCGGTTCTTCAACATGGAATATCACAGTCAATGATTCTCGCCAGGTTTCGACACAAGCCCCATCAGATATTTTCAAGGCCCGCTGGGGCTGAAATATTTAGGCTTTCTTAATCAAAATTATGTTTTCACGGTTGATTTTTCAGGCCAATCAGGCCACATTAAGCACGTATAAAATGTTTTTGAACATAAAGATTTAAAGGATAAATATCACATGACCGCGATCAAAGTGCCTACACTTGGCGAATCCGTAACCGAGGCAACTGTTGCCCAATGGCTTAAAAAAGAAGGCGATGAAGTGCAGGCTGATGAGCCGATCGTTGAGCTTGAGACCGATAAGGTGACTTTGGAAGTTAATGCGCCT
>NZVS01000079.1 GCA_002701555.1 Alphaproteobacteria bacterium
TCATGAGACTGTAAGCCTCTACCCGTTTTTTCTGGAAGATGTTGCAACTATTAAAGAACTCAACCTAGATGATGGTATTCATCCCAATCTGGAAGGCATAAATGTTATTGTCGAGAACATAAAACCTTATGTCGTTAAGGCTGCAAATTTGGAAAAAGTTGAAGGCAATTAATTTGTTTTAGTAAACACGCGGTCACAATATCCGCATTCGACGGTGTCGGATTTGTCAAATGTGTAATATACAATTGGGTGGCCTAATGGCCCCATTCCACCATCGCACATGACTTCGTCGGCCTCTTTTGCAACTTTAATGGTTTCAGGGGATTTAAAATTCGGGGTCATAAATTTTCCAAAGCTTCATATATTTTATTAATGACTTGTTAGACAAAAATTTATACTGTGAGAACATGAATGTCCAGAATATAGAATGGTGTCTTAGTGAAACAGTTTCTCGAAACCCCGAGAAATATCAGACTGTTGATATTCAAACAGCAAAACTGCTGGATTTATGGAGTAGCTCAATGGTTGCTTTCGAATATCTGCAAAACGGGGCTTTACGCTCAAAAGATGATTTGAAACCAGCCTCACGCGAAAAATTCGACGAGGCCGAAAAACTTGTCAGTTCTGGAAAGTCTTTACCCCAGCCCCTTCTGGGCATTGGGATATATGACACTTTAGAGATCGCAACACAACGCGCACTTGTGTGCGTGCTGGCAGCTCAAAATGTGCCATCTATTCGTGCAAGCCTGCCTATTTCCATGGAAAAGAAATACAACAAGCTGGTCAAATAATCAGACCTGTCTATAAAGCCTGACAATCGGATTTATCAGGTTATATTCCACCTCTTCATACGGGGTAAAACCAAATTTTTTATAAAATGCATAAGTTTTGAGATAGAATTCGTCACCTGCCTTGGGATTAAGCGTTTCCACTGTAACATGTGAAATTCCCTCATCATATGCTCTTTCCAAAACTCCGCTTACAAGCTGTGCGCCAATGCCTTTTCTGTGCAGTTCGGGATGAACACCCATCCAGTGAATATTGAGGGCGTTTTTACCTAGCACCTCATCAGACATTTTCTTGTAAACTAGCATGGCTTGTATCTCATCACACCCATTTGCGCGATAGCCCAGCGCGGCATAGGCGCCTGCCTCTTTTATATATTGGCGGTTAACGCGTGGTATACCAAACCAGTCTGGCAATGCTTTTATCAAATCACGGCAAGCCCTCTCCCGCTCTGGCGCATCTGTGATTTCAAAAACAGGCATTAAACCTTTTCCAGGACAGGGCCTTCGGAGGTGTCTTTAATAACAAGGCCTTTTTCCAAAAGCTGGTCGCGTATTTTATCAGCTGTGGCCCAGTCTTTATTTTTGCGAGCTTCCTCGCGCTTTTGTAAAAGCGCGTAATCATCCCCTTCCGCCTCCACCGTACGCGTCCAGTTAGCAGGGTCATCCTGTAAAATCCCCAGAACCGCGCCCATTTCCCTTAATTGATATCCGAACCCTTTTTTGGCGACCTTATGCAGGAATGACAGGGACAGTGGCACATTCAAGTCATCATAAAGCGCTTTCAAAAAACCTTCCTCCAAAGCCCCATCTTTTTCCTTCGTAACAGAGTCATTTATGATGCGGTAAAAATCCGAAAGGGTGCTTTCCGTTTGTTCGAGAAGTTTTTCCGACCAGTCAAAAGGCTTCCTGTAATGAGTCGATAAAAGCGCGAGGCGGATAATTTCCCCCTTAACGCCTTTTTGCAGTAGATCATGTGATAAAACCACATTGCCAAGTGATTTGGACATTTTCTCGCCTTCAACAGTTACAAAACCATTATGCACCCAGTATTTTGAAAAGGCCGATAAATCATCTTCCGAACCATGCGCGCAGCAGGATTGCGCAATCTCATTTTCATGATGCGGAAATTTCAGATCAGCACCCCCGCCATGAATATCAAAAGGCAGGCCAAGATGTTCTTCTGCCATGGCGGAACATTCGATATGCCACCCCGGGCGGCCATACCCCCATGGGGATTCCCAGCCAGTTTCTTCTTCCGAGCTGGGTTTCCACAAAACAAAATCTGCCGGATCTTTTTTAAAGCCTGCCACTTCGACGCGGGCGCCTGCAATTTGCTCATCGCGGCTGCGCCCTGATAGCCCCCCATATTTTTCAAACGAGGGTACGTTGAAAAGTACGTGTCCATCCGCCTCATAGGCGTGGCCTTGCTCCACCAGTTTTTCAATCAGGGCAACCATATGGGTAATGTGGTCTGTGGCTTTAGGCTGCACTTCAGGCATTTTATTACCTAGAGCGGTCATATCCTCATTATATATGCGAGTATATTTTTCAGTGATATTTGAAATTGTCTCCCCTGTTTCTTTAGAGGCGGCCATAATCTTGTCGTCTACATCCGTAATATTGGAAACATATGTTACCTTTGGATAAAGCGTGCGAAGAACGCGCGCCAGAACATCAAATACTACCGCCATGCGGGCATTGCCTATATGGGTGAAGCTGTAAACAGTTGGCCCGCACGCATATAAGCGTACATTGTCTGTGTTTACCGGTTTGAAAACTTCTTTCTTCCGATTGAGAGAGTTATATAACTTTAAATCTTGGGACATGAGGACATTATCCTGTTATTGGTTTCTTTTGCGTCTTAAATAAATGTAGAAGGCACCTGCGCCGCCATGCTTTGGTCGTGCCTGCACATGTTGCAGGACAATATTAGATAAATCATTTCCATTCAGCCATTCAGGCAGCTTTTTTCTTAAAACCCCCCGCTCATCTTCCATCCAGTGTTCAGGATTAACCGAGCGCGCCCCTTTACCCGTAATTACCAGAACGCATCTTTTATTACTGCTATACGAGTTTTTTATAAATGACTTTAGTGCATTATGCGCCTCTGCCTGACGCATGCCATGCAAGTCCAATTCTCCATCAATGGGCAATTCCCCTTTTTCGAGTTTCTTACGAGTATTGCCATCTATATCACGTCCCTGAGGTTGGCGGGGGTTTTTCGTCTTTTTCTCTTTCGTGGGGGCAGGTTTTGGTTCTTCTGGTACTTTTGTTACCTGTTCTTCGACTACAGCTGTGTCATCGTCGTTTTGCTCTTTTTGAGTTAACGCAGGCGAAGACGGCGCAAGGGGTTTGACATCCTGCGTAAAATAATCCCATATATCGTCGTCATTACCTGACATCAAAGTTATTTCCAATCACTTTCTAAAAGTATATTCTGCAGACTATGAAAACACATTTTCTCCGAAAAGACGATAAACAAATCCACGCGGAAGACGTGCCTTTATCCGTTCTTGCCAAAGAATTCGGTACGCCATCTTATATATACTGCCTTTCTACAATCAAGGCGCAATATGAAACGTTAAGTACAACCTTTGCTGAAATCTTACCTGAACACAGACAGCCCCTGCTATGCTATGCCTGCAAAGCCAATTCTAATAAAGCCATATTGAGTGCCCTTAGAAACTGGGGCGCCGGGCTTGAAATTGTGTCGGGCAACGAACTGATAAGAGGTTTGAATGCTGGTTTCGACCCTGACAAGATTGTTTTTACAGGTGTCGGAAAAACAGATGATGAAATTGAGGCGGCGCTGAAATCGGGTATTCACCAGATTAATGTTGAATCTATATTTGAAATCAGTCAAATCGACAAAATTGCCAGGGCACTAGGTCTTGTTGCAAAAGTCGTTTTTCGTCTGAACCCTGATGTATGGGGGGAGGGCATAGTAAAATTTCAACGGGACGCAAGCGGGACAAGTTCGGTCTTTCTGCAGATCGCGTTATAAAATCCTATGAAATTGCCGCCGGCCTTGAGAATGTTGATGCAATAGGCCTGTCAATGCACATAGGATCACAAGTTTTTGAAGTTTCTGCTTTCGAAAAAGCCTTCCAAAAACTGCCAGAACTTGTGAAAACTTTAAGGGATCAAGGTCACACAGTTTCCAGATTAGATATAGGGGGCGGATTTCCCATTCAATACAGTGATGAAAGCCTGCTTGATCTAAAAGCTTATGCTGAATGGGTTCGTGATATTATCGTTCCGCTTGAAACCGAAATTATAATGGAGCCAGGCCGATTTCTAGTTGGAAATGCGGGTGGTCTTCTGACGCGCGTTATAAGTGTTAAGGAAACTGACGAGATTGATTTTCTTATCACAGATGGGGCAATGAACGACCTTATTCGTCCAACGCTTTATGATGCTTTCCATGAGATAGAAGCAGTTAAATCGCCCGCCACCTCAAAAACATATTCTGTGACAGGCCCGGTATGTGAAAGCGGTGACATGTTTGGGCATGACAGGAGCCTCCCCGATATGACGGCAGGTGATTTATGTCTTATAAAATCAGCTGGGGCTTACGGCTTTTGCATGGCCTCCAACTATAACTCTCGTGTGTTACCTGCAGAAATCCTTGTTTACGGTGAAAAATATCAGCTTATTCGTCCACGCCAGACATTGGAGGACATCATCAATGTTGAAAAAGTACCGGAATGGGTTGAAAACCTGTAAATAAGCGTTGAAGGCGAAGGGTTTTTTACCCTATCGTAGTATTAATTTCTGAAAGCCATTTAACTTTTGAAAGCCCTATGAAACGTATTTTTCTAGCCTTTTCTGTCCTTATCCTTTTTAGCATGCCTGCTGCTGCACAGCTTCTTGAGGAGGCGACCAATTCCAGAGAAGTTGCCATGATCTTTCATAAAATCTCTAACATTAAACCTGATTATGGCTTGTGGGCATCTTATACACAGGAATACGGTACGGCATTGGCAGAAAGCAAGGAGGAGGTGTTAGAGGAGGAAACTTTAAAAATGCAATTGGCTTATGCCAATTTGAATGTTGATTACCCGAAGATCGTCGTGCGCACATCAGTTAAGGCCGATGTAAAACAAGGACGTAATGCTGTTCTCGAACTCGATTTTGAAGCACCCGATCCAATTTATTTTCCCTATCATTTTGCAGAACGCGATTATGCCGTTATTGCGGAAAATATTGATGTCCTAAAAAACATCCCGCTTGGTGTTTTAGAAGCTTCCTATATTCGTAATAAGCTACCTCTTGATAAGAAGGTTTATCTTGTTATGAGTGCAATCCCTTATAAAACGGATGCTAAAAATCCTTTTGTTGTAGAGGGCACACCGTTTTGGCTGATGCTTTCTAAAATCGCGACCCTGGAAATTTACAACCGTGATCTTGAAAGTCTTTGGTCTTGGAAGGCAAGCTGGTATACTAAAGCCATGATGAGTGCGAATAAGAACTCAAACCTTTAGTAAATAATGGCTTTTCATGCTGTCTCACATTGACCCACTTTTTAAAACTCTTTTTCGTAAAACCGAAGACACAGATGCGCGGCAAGAGATAAAACGCGAAGAGACAACCTATTTGGGACGCGACAGCGATGGGCGGAAGAAAAAGTCGTTTGATGAAGATCTTTACAATGATACCGCCGAAGTTTCGATAGAAGGCCTTATTACCTTACTCGATGATGCATTAGAGCAAGAAAGCCAATCCGGACAAGAGCATGCTTTTTCAGATATGGCGCAACAGATGACGTCTTCTTTCGAAGATGATATCGATAACCAGCCTAATAAAACCGCGGGAAATACGGATAAAATCAGCGACAATCCAGAAGACAGCGAAAAAATGATGCCTGCAGGCTCTTACCAAGCAGCTTCCGCATATCAGAATACGGCACAAAAAATAGAGGGGCGTGAATATGCAGGCCGCCGAAAACCAAATCCCGAAGACACAGCGCATGTCATAACGATGGATACTGATGATAGAAAAGCAATTGAAAGTTTGAGAGAAAGTCTGCGTGTTCTTTTACGCAACGGCGCCTCGACATTGACTATGAGCCGAAGTGGGACATTTTTTGAAAGTCTGTCGCAAGCCATTGAAGACCATAACCAGTCAGTGTAGTTTAATAAAATGTCCAGATCAGACGAAACATCCCTCATTGGCAAGCTACTCCTTGCCACACCCCAGATTGGCGATCCTCGCTTTGCCCAAGCCGCAATTTTTATATGTGCTCATGATGAACATGGTGCGATGGGTCTGGTCGTTAACCAGAAAATGCCTAATGTTAAACCTGATCATCTTTTCGAACAACTTAACATCGAAAAGAACGAAACGGCGCAGGTCCTTCTTCCTGTCATGCAAGGCGGCCCCGTTGATATGGCACGCGGTTTTTTATTACATAGCAAAGATTATAAACAAAAAGATACCGTGGATGTTAATGAAGAATTTTCCGTCACGGGAACTCTTGAAGCATTACGTTGTATCGCCGCCGGTGAAGGTCCTAAAGATAAAATTTTTATGCTGGGATATGCTGGATGGGGTGAAGGTCAATTGGAGCAAGAATTATCAGAAAATGCATGGCTGGTTATTGCAGCGACACCTGACTTAATATTTAAGACAGCTACAGATCAATTATGGTTGACCGCTGTTAATATGCTGGGTATTGACCCATCACATTTATCCGGTGAGGCGGGCCATGCGTAAGCTGCGCAATGATAATCTATCAAAATCTTTCAAACATCTTTTTGACGCTTTTTTCTATTCAATGGCAGGATTAAAGAGCTGTTTTAAAAACGAGACTGCATTTCGACAAGAGTGTTTTTTGGCGCTTATAGCGCTCCCCTTGTCTTTTTACCTTGGTCAAACTGGCGTGGAAAAAGCACTTTTGGCTGGCACTTTCCTGATGATTATGGTTGTAGAGCTTTTAAATGCATCCCTGGAAAAAACTGTCGACCGCATATCTTTGGAAAGGCACGACCTATCCAAACAAGCCAAAGACATGGGTTCTGCAGCCGTTTTTGTGGCAATCCTTGTAGCAGCAGTAACCTGGATATGCATTCTTTTTGGCTAATATTCCTGAGGATTAACCGGCAGGCTGGAAGGTAATATCACTAGGATTTACAGGCACAGTTCTTGTATAAGGTGAATCATAACCCAATGCCTCGTAGGCACACGCTAAATCAAAATCCATTTTATCTTTAATTATATATTCTCCGGCAGTATTAAAGTCATAAGTTATACTTTCAACAGGAGTGCATATAGCATTCGTACGAAACTCATCTTGAAGTCCCGTATTTAAGGGTCGAACAGAACCAGCCCGCTGGTATTCCCGAGTATAGTTAGGACGCTCTACTCCCTCCACCCTCACATCCGGCGTAACCCCGGACCATTGGATCGCGTCGCCAGACGGGGATATGTAATAATCGCTAGTCAATTTAAGTTGCCCGCCATCCGGCAATTTATAATATCTTTGTATTACACCCTTCCCGAAAGATCTCACCCCGACTATTTTGGCACGGCCATTATCCTGCAGTGCGCCGGCAGTAAGCTCGGAGGCCGATGCAGAATATCCATCTGTTATAATAACGATAGGTGCTCCCCGCGCTATATCCCCTCTCTCAGCCACAATGCGACCGCTTGTTCCGCCTGTCCGTCCTTGACGCAGGGCGATCTCTCCCTCATCAAGAAAAGCATCCACTATTTCTACAGCCTCTGAAACCAGTCCGCCACCGTTTCCCCTAAGGTCTATTACAAAGCCTGCCATATTTTGATTAACGTCATACATTTTTTTGATGGAAGATTTCAAATCATCGGCAACACCTTGCTGAAAACTATCAATTTTTATGTAGCCGATATTATTTTCAAGAACTCTTGAGCTTAACCAATGCCTTGTGATTTCATTTCGTGTGACAGTCACATCGAAAGGAGAGGTGTCGGTTCCTCTTATAATCGTAAACACAACATTCGTACCTTTTTCTCCACCTATCGCTCGACTTATATCCTCACTTCCCATGTCTTGGACAGACTTTCCATCAATGTGGGTTATAAAATCCCGCGGGTTTAAACCCGCATTATGACCGGGGCCGCTCTCTATCGTCGAAAGGATTTCAATTAAACCTGAATTTGGACTTTGCAGATCTTCATTATCCTGTTTGCGGTAGGTTATGCCAACACCAACATATTTGGAAGAACGTTTTTCCCTAAAGATTTCATACTCTTCTTTACTGATATAATCGGAATGGCGGTCTATTTTATTGACCATTAAATCCATTGCCCTGATACTTACATTTCTAAGCTCTAGCTGTGTTTTTCCAGTTATTGCAGCGATTTCCGGTAGTGAGGCAAAGGTTTCCTTAATATCTTCAAGTGACATATTTTCCGTCACGGGAACAAACATATTCATTTCCTGGGCTATGTACTGAAGAGCCTCTGTTCCAAGCTTCGACATATCAGGTTGTGCGATTGAACGCTCTTCGACTGTCTGAATAATTTCTTCGAAAGTTCTTCTGATAATTCTGAAGTTGCGCCTGTCCTGGACATCTCCAGCCATGGTTACTACGTCAGTATCCTCCGAGGCCACATCATAAGCGTTTAAAGGTGCCGCCGCCATCAAAGCACCGCCAAGAGCAGTCGACACCAATGTCGATTTTAAAAAGTCCATTTTTTTCCCTGTTTAATAGCAGGCCATCTTTATTGTGGCCTTTCTATTTTTTTATTTTACTCAGTAAGGAGTGAAAAGCAAGCGCCTAGCCCATAGGAGGGATGAATATCATTTCTCCGGTTTTTGGGGCAGGTTTGGTATCCGTAAAGGGCGAGTCACTTCCATCAAAAGCATCAATTGCACAAGACAACTCGTAATCTAATGGCGTTCCAGCAGCTTTGTAGTCAGCCGCGTCCTGAAAATCAGCATAAATATCTACGGACGGAGAACAGATTGTATCGGTTTCAACTTCATCCACTCCGGTAGCAGGATTTGGGATAAAGTTTTCTATATCGGATTCACTCACCCTTACAGGTCTTTTGCCACCCGGCCCGTCAACGCGTACATTGGGCGTAACACCAGTACCTTGTATAGAATCACCAGAGGCGGTCATATAGTGCGCAATTGTGACGTTCAGATATCCCCCGTTTGGTAAAGGAGTACCAGTTTGTACCGTTCCTTTACCAAAAGTTTGGTTTCCGACAACCCTTGCGCGGTTGTTATCCTGTAAAGATCCGCTAACCAGTTCTGACGCCGATGCGGAATATGTGTTTGTCAGGACTACAAGTGGCGCCCCATCAAGTATATCGCCCGGCGTGGCTCTTGTAGTTGTTGTGCGGACCTTATTCTGTTCATGTAAGATTGTACCTTCTTCCAAAAACATATCTGCTATTTGTACAGCTTCATTCAAATAACCCCCTGGATTGAACCTAAGGTCCAAAACAAAACCATTCAAACCCGGATTTTCATTTTTGAGAGTATTGATTGCCGCGCGGAGCTGGGCTGCAGACCCATTCCCAAAATGGCTTAAGCTGACATAGCCAATATTTGAGGATTGGATAACGCGGCTTTCTACCATTGGAAACGTTACAGAAGCTCGGGTTACGGCCACATCGAAAGGTGCTTGACCCTCACGCTCTACAGTTAAATTAACATCAGATCCTGCCACACCAGTAACCAGATCAACAATCTCACTGGTATTTTTTTCAAGTATAGGTATTCCGTCAACATGGGTAATAATATCCCCTCTGCGCAATCCCGCCCTTCCCGCAGGGCCATCTTCCAAAACTTTATCAAGTCGTATATTTCCCGCTGGTGCGTCTCCCTCTTCACCATTTTGTGAATAGGCTTCCAACTCACGTAAATCAATATCTTTGCGCATTTGCACGCCAATACCGACAATCTGGTTATTCATCCTATCTTGCATTTCTTTAATTTGCTCAGTATTCAGATAATCGGTATGTGGGTCGAAATGATTGGAAATTTCGTCAATCGCTCCCTCGAGTGCTTTCGACAGGTCGGCCTCCCCATGCCCGTATCTGGCGGCGAGATTAGGCAAACTAATAAGAAGCATCCCGACTTGTTCTACGGACATATTTTCGCGTATATTAAGATCCATACCAAGCTCGCGCTCAATATATTGCAATCCCCTGACATTCAAATCTGAAACATCAGGCTCTGCCAAAGCGGCCTCATCCGCTATCTTCAAAACAACAAGATACGAAAAAATCTGTGATTGATAGGGCGTCATCAGAACTATGCTTGCTTCCTGCATATCTTCCTCGACATCTTGCTGTGTGATATTCCTTAGATCGAAATCGTTAGGATCCGAAGCCATTGCTGGCGTTGCCATTCCAAGTGCTGCGGCACTTAGTGTACTAAATACTGCCTTAAACATTATTTTCCCTGCTCTCTATATTTTTATATTCTTATATTTTTATGAAGAGAACTTAAGCATATAATTATATGTCAATCAATAAAAATATTACTTTATTGGGGTATTTTTGAAATATTATTTCTTAGGAATAGTCAGTTTTATTTAACCCAAAAAGTATGTGATCCTGACGGCGTCCGTCTATCTCTACGTATTGACGTGCAAAGCCTTCCTTCTCAAAACCTTTGCTTTTCAAAAGCTGTATACTTTTTTCGTTTTTTTCCAAAGTAGCGGCATTTAAACGCTCCAGATTTAAAATATAGAAACTGAAAAAAATAATAGCAGACATGGCCTCGCTCATTAATCCCTGTCCTTGCATATTTTCGGAAATCCAATATCCAAGCGAAGCGAATTGGGCCGCACCACGATTTATACCGTTTATGTTTATCCCACCAATTATATTCTGGGAGCCTTTTTCAATTAAAAGAAATGAATATGCCAATCCGTTAACCCATTCTTTTTCCTGTCTGTTAACCCGCCTTGAAAAAACACGTCTCGTATTCCAGTTGTCACTCCATTCAGGCTCAAAAGGCTTTAAATATTCTTTATTAGCGGATCGTATGTCATGCCATTTTTTAAAATCCGTTTTCCTGGGGGCGCGCATTAATAGTCGCTCTGTTTTTACCAAGGTATACTTAAAGGATGGAAACCCTTCTACTTCCGGCCTGATCATGCGAAACGTCCGCAAATATTATCGTAAGGCTCAAGCGGGCTGACTGGGCCAAGTGCTGTTACGGTTGGTTTTTGCCGGAAAACACGAGCTGCAACGCGCTTAATATCTTCAACGGTAACTTTTTCCAATTTTTCTATTTGTGCGAAAATATCAAGAGGTTTTTGGTATTGCAGATAATGTCGCGCAATCATATTTGCTCGCTTATAAGGGGACTCACGTGACATCAATATACCAGCGCGAATTTGCATCTTTGCGCGCCTCAACTCCTCTTCAGTAATCGTTATTTTCGTTTTATGTAACTCCTCGCACAAGACTGGCAAAAGCTCGGTCAGAGACCCCTCGCCCGTTCCGGCATAAACACCGAATAATCCGGTATCTGAGTAGCCCTGATTAAAAGCATAGACAGAATAGACCAGACCACGATTTTCGCGTATTTCCAAGAAGAGCCGTGAAGACATACCACCACCAAGCAATACCGCTAAAAGTCTCGCCGCAAAGTAATCATCATCTGTGAAAGAAATGCCCTCAAAGCAAAGCACAAGATGGGCTTGCTCCAAATCCCTGACCTCATAATGATGGCCGCCGCTGTACTCCGGGGCTTCATTAACAAGAGTACTTTGTTGCGGAAGCTTGGAAAAACTGTGTTCAATATCTTCTACAAGCTTACAGTGATCAACATTTCCACTGGCAATAAAAGCCATTTTATCAGTTCCGTATTGGCGTCTGACATAAGATTCCATATCCTGTCTTTCTAACATCCCAAGCACTTCTTTCGTGCCAAGTATAGGTGCACCGAAGCTTTGGTTCGGATAGGCTACTTCCTGCATAAGGTCAAAAACATGCTCATCAGGGGTATCCATATACATGCCGATTTCCTGACCTATCACTTCACGCTCTTTTTTGATTTCTGCATCCGGGAAAATCGAATTTTGGACCATATCAGAAATCATATCCGTACCAAACGTGACATCATCCTTAAGTAAGTGCATGTAATAAGCCGTACGTTCGCGTGATGTATAGGCATTCAGATCCGCACCCCGATCTTCACTTTCAACTGAAATCTGTTCTGCTGTACGCTTCTTAGTGCCTTTGAACAACATGTGTTCGACCATATGTGCAATACCGTTTTGGTGCATGTTTTCATGCCGCGTACCACAGCCAATCCACAACCCCATGGCTGCAGTCTCAATATGCGGCATCTCGTCCGTTATAACGGTCAGGCCATTAGATGTTTTGGAAATCTGGACACTCATATCTTTTTAAATCCTTTTTGTCTTATATAAGGATTTAGTTTTAGTCGCTTAGATATCTATTCTCAAGGTGGGAAATTAAAAAATCCGGCGAAGCTTTATACCCGGTCACATCCTTGAGAAGGGCTTCGGCGGGCATAAGACTACCTTTGCTGTAAATATTTTTATGAAGCCAGTATTGTACCTGCCTGAAGTCACCCCGTTCGATCTTACCAAAAATCTGGGGAATATCGGTGCGCATTCTTTCGAATATTTGTGCTGCAACCATATGACCTAATGTATATGATTGAAAATAACCGAATTTACCAACAAACCAGTGGACATCCTGCAACACCCCTTCGGCATGGTTTTGCGGCATAATGCCTAATTTGTTATGCATCCATTCTGTCCAGTAAGCAGGAATATCTTCGACCTCGATCTTGCCTTCTATCAGGTCGCATTCAATCTGGAACCTCAAAAAGATATGAAAGAAATATGTGACCTCATCAGCTTGCCTTCTGTTTAACGTCGGCCTGACATTGGTCTTAATCCGGTACAGATTTTCAGCCGTCAGTGCAGGATCACGTATAGTGTGGAATAATCCCTCTAGACGCGGCGCCAAAAACCTGAAGAATTCAGGTGTTCGACCCAAAATCATTTCTACGAAAAGAGCCTGGCTTTCATGCATCATGGTTCCAAGGTCTTGTGCCACTGGCTGATAAGCCCACTCCCCCTTTGCCGGAAGTCCTTGCGTGTAAAGCCCGTGCCCACCTTCATGAAGGGCAGATTTCAAAGAATCCAGAAAGTTAGAAGAATCGGCTGTCTTTATTACCAGTCTTGTATCATCGGGCGTGCCGCCTTCTACAGGGCTGTGTGACGTTTCGTGCAATGACCCTCTGTCAAAGTCAAATCCCAGCATTTCTATCAAGGCACGGTTAAGCCACATTTGCGCCTTGGGGTCAAAACTACCGGTCATTTCAACAATTTTGCTACGTTGTGATTGTCTTTCCATGACCAGGGGCAACATTTGCAAAAGTTCGCGGTCAAGCTGGTTGAACCACTTCCAAATTGTTTTCAAATCAAGCCCGGGTGAATAGTCTTGGACTAGTGCCTCGTAAAGAGTTGCGCTTCCTCGCCATTTGGCTTTTTTCTCAGCCATTTTCCTTGTGAAATCGACAACGCGTTTTAGGTGTGGGACGCCTGCGCTCCAATCTCCTTTTTTCAAAACTTCCCGGTGGAGGCGGCGACCCTCATTGGCAATACGCGCGGACTCTTCCATCGTTTCTGGCGTTTGAATGGAATGGGAACGGAAAATATCGACCATGCCTTGCAAATTTGCGCGATCCCATTCATCCCATAAACCACCATGCGCCTCAACATGGTCTTGCGCTTCTTCCAGTTCTCTTTGAGCATCACAGCATACAATGTCGTTATGAATACGTTTGTGCAAGTATGAGATTTGGTCCAACCTGTTCATGTAAGCGCCTTCAGGCATGGCGGTTAGAAAGTCCCTGCTGATAATTTCAGCAATTGCAGCCAATCGCCCTACATTGCGGTGTCGTTCCATCAATGATCTGTAAGCGTGGCAAGGATGCTGGGTTGGGACTTCGGCTGACATAGAATGCTTTTTTTAATGAAGTTATTAGATTCTTTATAATATACTATGTGACAGGTGAGATCAGAAGTCCACTATTTGAGAGGAGAAATCATGGCCAAAGGTCCAAAAACACGAATTAGCAAACGCCAGCAAGCTGCAAATAAAAAGGCGGGCCTTATAGAGCTTTGGACAGATGGATCATTTTTTGACCAGACGGGTGCGGCAGGCGGTGCAGGCATATACACAAATTCAGACGGAAAACGCCCCTCTGTTTTCTGTTGGGCCTTTAACAACAATGAATTTGATATCTCTTTAAGCGGTGAAGCGGAATTATGGGCCGCGACGATCGCCCTTGAGAATGCTGAGCCGCAGAATATCGGTATGTTGTATTCAGATTGTCCGTTTGTGCATTCTCGTATTAATGACATACGTGCAGGTACACTCAACCGTCGAAGATATAATAGTGAGTTATATGAAAGATTGGAAAAAGCACTTTCGCGCCAGCCGCAAATGGCAACAAAATGGGTGAAGCGCGATGTGCGTTTCCTGCCCATAGCCAATGCTTTTGCGCAAAGTGCCGCGCAAGAGGATATTGATGCCATGTCCACACAAATGCGCCGTTTCAGGATTGAGACAGAATCCTACTATGAGGCCAGTACTGGTAAAATAATGCGCCTCAGTATTTAATAAATTTAAAAAAGAAACCCTGCCGGCCTTTAAGCCACAGCAGGGTTCTTGGTTAAGCACCTTTTTCGAAAAAAGTCCTCAAATCAAATGATTTGAAAAGGAAATTATTTCTTCTTAGGAGCTGGTTTCTTTTTAGTGTCAGCCATGGTGGCCTCCATAAATTTTGCGACCTTGACCGGTCGCGGGGATATCCGGTGAGATTTCGGATACATAGATAATGATATGCCTTTTTTTCCAGATTCCAATACAAATTTGAGGGCTTTTAAAAAACGCAACAGAATTTCAAGAATAGCGAAATTCGCACCGCAATATGAGCCATTTCTTTATCATATTAATAATGCTAGAAAAGTCTGGTTATGAGTGAATTTGATGTCATTATAGTGGGTGCCGGGGCGGCAGGTTTTATGGCGGCGATAGAAGCCGGAAAATGCCGGAAATCCGTCCTTTTGTTGGATCACGCCGAAAAACCTGCACAAAAAATTCGCATTTCCGGTGGAGGGAGGTGTAATTTTACAAACTTGCATACAGACCCATCGAAATTTATCTCAAAAAACCCTCATTTTTGTAAAAGCGCCCTATCCAGATACACGCAGTATGATTTTATAAACCTCGTTGATTCCTACGGCATCAAATGGCATGAAAAAAATCCTGAAGATGGCTTGGGCCAATTATTCTGCGATGGCTCCTCACAGGAAATTATAGACATGCTCATTGCCGAGGCTGATAAGGCAAATGTTGAGGTCCGACTTGGCACAGAAGTAAAAACCGTTGCGAAACATTCATCAGGTTTCACACTTGGTCTGGAAGATGAAAATTTAAATTGCGCAAAGCTGGTTATTGCAACGGGTGGAAAATCTATCCCTAAAATGGGTGCGACCGGATGGGCTTATGACATAGCACGGCAATTTGGGCTGGATGTCATATCCCCCGAACCTGCCCTTGTGCCCCTGACCTTTGGCGGTGCAGTTCTTGATATGACCAAGGATCTGACGGGCGTTAGCCTGAATACAACCATTTCTGCCGGTGGCGTTTCTTTCAAAGAAGGTATGGTATTCACCCATCGGGGTTTAAGTGGGCCGTCTATCCTACAAATCTCATCTTACTGGAACGAGGGGCAATCTATCACGGTGAATATGGCACCAAACGAGAATATGTTTGATTGGCTACGCAACGAGCGGCAAGACAACCCCAAACAAAGCCTGTCGCGCGTGCTCGGCAAACAAATTCCGGCGCGGCTTTGTGAGAAACTGTTTCCGGCGAAAGATTTGCTTTCCAATATTGCCGATTTTTCAAATGACAGGTTGGACGAGATCTCCGCTAAAATTTCCGAATGGTCTGTCCTGCCCCAGGGAACAGAAGGATATCGCACCGCCGAGGTCACCAAAGGTGGAATAAATACGGACGAGCTCTCTTCTAAAACCATGGAATGCAAAAAAGTGCCCGGGCTTTATTTTATTGGAGAGGCCGTCGATGTCACCGGATGGTTGGGCGGGTATAATTTTCAATGGGCATGGTCATCCGGTTGGGCAGCGGGACAGGCCGTTTGCCAAAAATGAAAAGCTGTGCTCTAATAACTTAGGCATTGATTCATTTACAAAAATTGAGAGATCTTCAGCTATGACATTCAAGCAGGCAATACAGTCAGGTTTTCAAAACTATGTCACATTTTCCGGACGCGCATCACGATCCGAATACTGGTACTGGACACTCTTTGTGTTTCTTTGCGCCTTCGTTCTGGCCATTATAGACGGATTTTTGGGAACACCTCTTTATGCCATTTTCACGCTTGGTGTTTTTCTGCCTAATCTGGCGATCTTAGTCAGGAGATTGCACGACCGCAACAAATCAGGTTGGTGGATACTCCTTTTCCTTATTCCTCTGATCGGTGCGGTTATCCTTCTTATATGGACGCTCCTTCCCAGTGATAATGGCGCCAATGATTATGGTGTCGAACCTATTTGATATTTCAATATAGCTTTTGGATATCGCGCTTATAACCGTACTGGGTTTCGTTATGGGGGTTGTCACCTCCATATCCGGGGGCGCGGGTGTTTTTGCCATCCCCACCCTTCTGGCCTTTGGCATTCCGCCGGTTTCCGCGCTCGCACTTAATCGTATTTCCGATATAGGTGTTTTAACCGGTGCGGCGCGCAATTACTTCAAAAGCAATAAATTCGACTTTAAAACGACATTTATCGCCGTTTGGCCTATAACCATTGGCGCGCTTATCGCGGTCAACATAGTTGTTAAACTGCCTGAAAATATTCTTAACGCGATTGTTCTGGGCGCTGTGGTCATAGGCATGTTTTTTCTTCTTTCTCCTGTAAAGAAACGTGACATCAAAGATATACAAGCCGGATCAAATTACCTTTTGGGGTTCTCCGCACTTTTTATACTAGGGCTATGGGAAGGCGCTTTTGCCATGGCGGGAGCAACATTTGCAGTTCTGATTTTTGTGCGTTTCTTCAAAAAATCTTTTCTGGAGGCCCGCTCCATACAGATTATTGCCGCGATCCCCGAAACATTTATTTCTGCCGCCATTTTATCTTACCACGCCAGCTTTAAAATAAGCTGGGCTATTGCAATATTCGCCTCAAGCGCTGTCGGTGCCTATCTGGGGTCAAAGCTTGCCATCCGCAAAGGTGACAATTTCATCCGCCTTTCAATGGTCGCGATCTCTATAGTAATGGTTCTAAAAGTACTTTATGATTTAATAAAGTGATATTTTTATGAAAGAACTTACCCGCGTTTACTCCGTATTCGAAGCAGATATACTCTGCTCTAAATTGCGCATAGCCGGCATTGAATCCTTTGCGCAAGGGCGGGAGATCACCTCCCAAATTGCAGGTCTCGAAGGCGGAATCCGCATCCTGGTCGCAGAAGAAAATCGCGACAAAGCATTAGAAATTATAAAGACCGATGTCTAAAATCTAATCATCGCGCCCAAATGTGAAAACAGGAGAAAACCCACCCCACATCATACGCTTTCCATCAAAAGGCATTTCACCAAATTTTTCCGGATCGTATTCTTCTTCCATTTTTTTCTCGGCAGCATCGCATGTTTCCTTATCCGGCCATATTATCCAGGAGAATACAATGCTTTCGTCCTTCTCGGCTTTTGTGGCCATTCGGAAATCTGTGTGTTTCCCGTCCTTAACATCCACTTCCCATGCTTCGACCATTTCGGTTGCGCCATAATTTTTAAACATATCGCTGGCCTCTTTAGCCATTTTTGCATAAGTCTCTTTGTTTTTGGTGGGAACAGCCAGCAAATATCCTTGTATGTACATCGTATTTTCTCCTTAAAATTCAAATTTATTATATTTACACATATAGATTGAAATATTGTAATGGAAAAGAAACTTATCGCTTTGTGGTTTAAGCGGCATAAATCTTGCAAACCATTCATGAGATTAGATTTTTAATCCTTATGGAGTATGCTCCCATGTCCGTTCAAATGCCCGCCACTCAAAATGCAGCAAGCCCATCGCCAAACCCCAGCCTATCCCAAGGAATTGGGAAGACACAGCCCAGCGCCGATGAGGTCAGAAACACTTTTCTGGAGATGGTTGACAAAACCCCGGCCGAGCTAATCCGCGCCATGATTTTGGCCGAGGAAGGCCTGACCGAGGAAGAATTTGCCGCCCTGCCGCCCGAAGAGCAGGAAAAAATTGAAAAGAAAATCATTGCCCGTCTTGAAGAAAAAATGGAGCTGGGCATGGAGGAAAACCTAAAAATAAACCAAAACGTCCAGTTGCTAGCCTCTGCCTCGCAACCGCAAAATGGTCAGATGCTTTTAAATACGGATCAGACTTTGGACGCTCTTATCAAGGCTCAGGAACAAGACCGCGGCGAAAGCTAGAAGGTCACACTGAGGCGCTGCAATATCCATATGGTCACCGCATAAAGCATAATGGTAATGGCGCAGGATATGCCGATCGCAAAATAAAACTGAACACCCGAACGAAGCATGGCAGGCAAAATCAGGAACATCGGTAGTGTTGGCAGGACCAGCCAGAATGTTGCCTCCGCATGAACGGCAATACGTTCAACATCATTTGTATCACGCCATAACCAGATCATGGCCAGCACCGAGACAAGCGGCAAGGCGGCAACCAACGCGCCAAGTGCGGGCGCCCGCCGTGCCACCTCCGACACCACGGCGATAATCACGCCAGATAACAATGCTTTAAAGATAAGGTATGGCATTAAAATTTTAGTTGGCACTGTCCTACATATTGGCTGAACAATGGTTTTCCCGACATACTCATATGCCTACTCCCACTCGATTGTACCCGGGGGTTTGGACGTGATGTCATAGACGACGCGGTTGATACCGCGAACTTCATTGATGATACGGGTGGAAACATTTCCCAAAAATTCATGGTCGAAATGGTAATAATCGGCTGTCATACCGTCAGTCGATGTCACCGCACGCAGGGCGCAAACATAATCATAGGTACGGTCATCGCCCATTACACCCACGGTGCGTACGGGCAACAACACGGCGAAGGCCTGCCATATGGCATCATAAAGCCCCGCCTTCCTGATTTCCTCCAAATAGACCGTATCGGCCTTCCTCAAAATTTCCAGCTTTTCTTCCGTAATTTCGCCAGGGATGCGGATAGCAAGGCCCGGTCCCGGGAAAGGATGGCGGCGAATAAAGTCTTCCGGCATGCCAAGGGCGCGGCCAAGATCGCGCACCTCGTCTTTAAAAAGTTCTCGCAAAGGCTCGACCAGTTTCAGGTTCATTCGTTCTGGCAGACCTCCAACATTGTGGTGCGATTTTATGGTGACCGATGGGCCGCCCGTGAAGGACACGGATTCAATCACATCAGGATAAAGTGTGCCTTGCGCCAGAAAATCGACTTTCCCGATGCGCGATGACACTGCGTCAAAGACATCGATGAATGTCGCGCCGATAATTTTACGTTTTTTCTCAGGGTCGGATACCCCGTCCAACAACCCCAGGAATTTATCGGACGCATCTTCATGGATCAGCGGGATGTTGTAATGATTGCGGAACAGCTCAACCACCTGTTCAGATTCGCCTGCCCGCATCATGCCTGTGTCGACATAAATACAGGTCAGCTGGTCGCCGATTGCCTCATGCAACAGGACAGCCGTTACAGAAGAGTCGACCCCGCCCGAGAGGCCGCAAATGACCTTGCCGTCGCCGACTTGTGTTCTAATTTTTTCAATGGCCTCGTCACGGAATGCCGCCATTGTCCAGTCACCGGCACAGCCGCAGACCTCATGCGTAAAGTTTTTCAACAGCTGTCCGCCATGGGGTGTATGCACCACCTCGGGATGGAATTGGACGGCATAAAACTGGCGCGCCTCATCGGCAATAAAGGCGAAGGGTGCGCCCGTTGACGTACCGATAACCGAGAAACCTTCAGGCAGTGAGGTAACACGGTCGCCGTGGCTCATCCAGACCTGTTCATGTGCGCCCTCTTCCCAGATATCCTGCGTGATTTGTGTCCGCGATTTGATATCGACATAGGCGCGGCCAAATTCGCGGTGATCAGAGGTTTCAACCCTGCCCCCCAATTGATGCACCATGGTTTGTTGGCCATAACAAATACCGAACAAGGGCAAACCCAGATCAAACAAGCCTTCAGGCGCGCGAGGTGAATTTTCCTCAGTCACGCTGGACGGCCCGCCAGAGAGGATAATGCCTTTGGGTTGGAAATCTTTTATACGGTCAATATCGGCCTGATTAAATGGCCATATTTCGCAGTAAACGCCCGTTTCACGCACGCGTCGTGCGATAAGCTGTGTGACCTGTGATCCGAAATCAAGGATGAGAATCCGGTCATGGTGCTGTGATGTATCAAGGATTATGGAGGAATTGTCTGCTGTCTGTGTCATATCCATATTTAGACACAAAAAAATACAGATGCAACCCGCTTATTTATCTTTTGAAAGCAGCAAGGGGATGATTGGCTTTTTCTAAAACATACTGAATTTCGGCGCGCTCGGCCTCTGTTCCGATTGCATTGAAGTCAAAATGATTGGAAAGGCCGCCACCGATCACTGCACCTAAAGCCAGTCCGGCAATCGCCATCCAAAAAGGATCCCTGTTTTTTATATCTTTTTTATTCATAATTTTATTGTATTAGCCGCAGGCAAGCTTTGCAACCGGATGATCCATTTTACCCTCTGCTTCCAGTGCCTCACAAAAATCTTCACGATAGTAATCATCAATTTTTGAAGTCATTAGGAAAGTATTTTGAACATTATTTGCAAAATCAAAAGTAACAGAAGAAGGTGTAGCGCCAAATTGTGTAGGCTGACTGGATATGAGGCGGGCTTCGCCATTATCACAAACTACGTATGTTTTACTTGTAAGAGACGGTCTGTCGAAAGTTTCGCATGATGCTTTGTTAAATTGTTGATCCAGATCATCCTCGTAATTACCATGCGATACGATAGCCGGAACCGCGATAACGCCACAACTTGCCAGTAAGGCAGCGGGCAGTATCCAGCCGTTTGATCTGTTTTTAATAGTCTCTATATACTTATTTTTATTCATTTACTTCACCCTACCGTTTAAATTTTAAACACATCCGAATTCAAAGGCCGAATGGCCTGTCATGTCGTTCTTTTTCATCACATCACATGCACGCTCCCTGTGTACATCGGGAAGTTCAGTATCGACCATCTGGCTGTGAAATGCATTTTTTCTGAAATCATATACCGCGGAATTTTGGAAATCACCAAAGGGCGTTTCACGCCATTTCAAGGAACGCACAGTACCATTTTTGCAGAAGGTATATTCTTCGCTGCCTTGTGATGCCTCAACTTCCGTACAACTGCTTCTATTAAACTCGTTATCCAGGGATGCCTCATAATTAGCCATAGCCATTGAAAAGGGTATCGCAAGCGCGGTCCAGCTAACACCCAGCATAGCCGGAATTTCTAATAAGTTTGCTAAAGTATTCTGTTCATTTTTGGCGGCTCGAGCCTTTAAAAATGTCATGTGATGCCCCTAATCCTTGTTTTCTTTTACAGGCTAGCCTGCTTGGTTAGCCTTGTTAGTTTACCAATTGGCACGTTGGCACTATAATTACATAATACCGAAAAATCAACTGATTTCTTGGTGCGCTTTGTCAGATAGCCTATATGGAAGGCGCATTGGCAAGGCGTTCATTGGCTTTTGAAATTCTTTCAGCACCCTCTTCCACAAGTGACACATCTTCAGCCTTAAGGGCCCAGCGCATCAATGGCCAGCTTAGACCACTTGGGCGAGAGATACTTTGGTCAACACCTATAACACCAGTTTCATTGCCCAGATATTCGCTGTAATCATGTCCCGATTTAATTTCACGTGTTACGCCATCAGAGCATTTGATAGATTTACCCAAACATTCTTCCGGTATTTCAGTTGTTACCACCATGCCTGGATCGGCAGGTAAAAGATCCTTGCCTAAATGTTTTGAGAATGCTTCGAAATTTCTGGTGTACTTCGCGTTCAAAAATTCAAAATGTTCGCGGATAAGATTTTCATTGGCTGGCGACAGCATCCCGCCTATGGCAGCAATTGCCGCAGGGTCATAACTTAACAAATTACGGGATTTTCCATAGCTTCCTGCATATTTCTCAGCCATTTTAGAATCTGAAAACGACATTATATGAGCGCCCGGTGTTGCGAGGGCAAAAGCTTTTGCAAGACTGGTATTATAGATGTGGGGGGTTATCGTGCCATTATCACGCATCCCGTCATAGGGTGAGCGCAAAATAGTTTTTGCACGTTTGCCACGTTGGGAAAGCCCTCCGAAATAAGGATTATCAACAATATGTACAGTCTTTGGCAATCCGTTATGCATGTTCACTACATTTAATTGATCCAGAACCTGGTTTGTGTCTCTTAAATCGGATGAGGAACCTGTAAGACCTAGTGGATTATTTGGGAAATTGGTATATAGAGCTGCAAAATGTAATGGATCTGTTATTCTTTGCGCAACCGCTGTACGTACAGCATCGGCCGTACCATCCCTTACCATTTCAAAGCTCTGTGTTTCCGTTATATAGTTCTCACGAACAGCGTCCATGACCATAGGCCAGCACAATTCAGGCAGAACAACACAAGGACTGAGATCTGAACGGCCCTCGAGCTTTGCCGAAATCTGGTCGAATGCCGCCATATGAAAGGCATGGTGAAGACCGTTACGCCCATTCGTCATGACAATAAATGTGTTTTCAGGATCAATGCCGTATCCTAAAAATCTGTTCAAAAACCAAGCCGCATTCTCGCGCGCCTTAGCATCACCGCCGGGCGCCTTATTATAACCTTTGTCAAAAGAACCAGAATACTGACGCAGCTCGGCTAAGGCTCCTTGCGTTGGAACAGTTTCTTCTGCGCCCTGATTAAGTCTTATAACTTTTTTGCCCTCCCGTTCCAGATTTGCGGCAAACGCAATAGAATCTTGGACGGGGCTGATTTGAGGAAGAGAAACCCAGATTTTTGACATAGTTTTATACCCTGACGAGTTATCGTTTATATTTTTTGAATGAGGCAAACTTAATTACATAAGAAAGAAAAAGCAATTTTTTTCTTCTTATCTCCGTTTCCGGTCTGGTGAAGTAACCGTTTTTTGGTAAACTTAATACGTGACGACTTTTAGTTTCGAATATTTCCCAGCAAAAACAGATAAAGGTAACTTGCGCCTTTTGGATACAGCACGAACGCTAGCCAAAAAAAAGCCAAGTTTCATGACCGTAACATATGGGGCAGGCGGATCTACGAAAGACGGTACACTGGATACAGTGACTTGCCTTCAAAGGGAAACAGGTGTTCCTATGGCAGCACATGTTACATTCATTAATACAGAAATTCCCCAGTTAAAAAAATTCGCTGACGAGCTTTGGGATAAAGGGATCAAAAGATTAGTTGCTCTGCGCGGCGATTTACCTGATGACCTAAGCTGGCCTCTTGATTTGGAGGGAAATTATTTCCAATACACCAGTGAGTTTGTTGCAGCTCTCAAAAGCTGGCATAATTTTGATATCTCGGTCGGGGCATATCCGGAAAAACATCCCGATGCCCCCAGTTTGGCAGCTGATGTAAGGGCCTTGCGTTTAAAATGTGTGGCAGGCGCAGACCGTGCAATTACCCAGTTCTTCTTTGATAACTCTATCTATTACAAATTTCTGGAGGAATGTGAAAAAGCCCATATAAAAACACCTGTTGTGCCGGGCCTGTTACCAATACATGATTTCCAATCAATGCTGTCTTTTGCAGAAAAATGCCGCGCTACCGTTCCCGATGATATACGGAAGAAGTTTGAGGCTCTTAAACACAATCCCGAGGGAGCAAAAGATTTGGCGCAAGACTTATTATGTGCGCAGGTCGAGGATCTTGCCAGTCAGGGCTGCCCCCACGTTCACTTTTACACTTTAAACAAATCCGACTTGGTGGATATGGCTTGTCAAAGCATAAACGCTGCGGTTTAATAACGAGACTTCATCACCACTCAATGTATTTTTAAACAAATTTTTAAAAGGTTATAAAATGGTTATCTCATCAAATCTTGGCTTTCCCCGCATCGGTGCACACCGCGAATTGAAAAAAGCACTAGAAAGTTTCTGGAAGGGCACGTCCACTCGTGAAAATTTGCTGGATGTTGCCAAGCAAATGCGGTTGAGGCACTGGGATATGCAAAAAAAGGCAGGCATAGATCATATTCCTTCC
>NZVS01000080.1 GCA_002701555.1 Alphaproteobacteria bacterium
ACCCTCCGCAACTTCTACGCCCATGGAACGTGCAGTACCGGCGATAATTTTTATCGCGGCATCCGTGTCATTGGCATTCAAATCTTTTGCTTTTGTTTCTGCAATTTCCTTAAGCTGTTTTCTTGTAATTGTTCCGACAACTTCTTTAGAAGGATTGCTCGCACCTTTTTTCTGACCGATTGATTTCAGGATCAGATAACTGGCAGGAGGTGTCTTTGTGATGAAATCAAAAGAGCGGTCCTCATACACGGTGATTTTAACCGGTACTGGCATGCCCTTTTCCATGCTTTCTGTTTCAGCATTAAATGCCTTACAGAAATCCATGATATTTACACCGTGCTGACCTAGTGCCGGCCCAACAGGTGGTGACGGGTTAGCAGCACCCGCCGGTATTTGCAGGCTAATATAGCCTGATACTTTTTTCTTCTTAGCCATTATAAACTCCTTGTTTTGCTTTTTGGCTTAACTTAAAGAGTGACGTGGTAACGGCTCACGGATGGCAACCACCTGAAAGGGTAGTTATTTACCGGAAGACCTCCCACGAAAACCGCGCCAACTTATGCGAGCTACGGCAGAAATGCAAGAAAAAAAAGCTTTTTATTTTACAGTTGGTAGTGGCGCAGGATCACAATAAACTGGCTTACCACCAACCCGCTTACCCATATCTTCCATAGAAGTATGCGCTGCACAGCTCCAAGATTTGGAACAACCACATTTTTCTGATGTTTTTTTATTTTGATTATCGCCCATTAAAAACCTCCACAAAGTAATATTATTGTGGAGGTATATTATCAGACTTTATGAAAATTACAAGTTTTACGCTTTTTCAACTTGCGTATAGTCCAGCTCAACAGGAGTAGCGCGACCAAAGATAGAAACAGAAACCTTCAACTTCTGTTTTTCTTCGTCTATCTGCTCTACAGAGCCATTGAAAGATGCGAAAGGCCCGTCTGTAACCTTGACTTCTTCACCAATATCGAATGTCACAGAAGGACGTGGGCGCTCAATTCCCTCTTGAACCTGTTGTATAATGCGCTCGGCTTCTTTTTGGGAAATCGGTGACGGTTTATTCCCAGCACCTAAGAAACCTGTAACCTTTGGAGTATCTTTTACCAAGTGCCATATATCATCATGCATGTTCAATTTGGCAAGCACGTAACCGGGATAAAACTTACGCTCTGCATTTACTTTCTGACCACGACGCATTTCAACAACTTCCTCAGTCGGAACCATGATCTCACCGACGTCTTCTTCAAGACCCAACTTTGCAGCCTTTTCTTTGATCTGTTCGGCGACTTTATTTTCAAAACCTGAATAAACGTGAATTACATACCAGCGCTGTGCCATTGTCATTATTCCTTTAGTTTCCGTCTTAATAAATTACAGTGATAATAGTAGTTTAATTACAAACGCCATGACCTGATCGGCAAAAAACAGGAAAAGCGATATTAAAGTCACCATAACAAAAACGGCGATTGTACTTTTGATCGTCTCATCCTTCGAAGGCCATGTAACCTTTTTCATTTCGGATTTAACTTCTTTTGTATATTGTACGGGTCCTGTTTTAGCCACGGTTCTACTTCCTTTTTATTTTGTTCTTCTCCAGTGGTTCGTAACCTGATCTTTGCGAGCGATCCAAGGAAAACGATTAACACTATAAGGGAGATAAAAGATGTTTAATATAGTTGAAAAAAAAATTCCACCCCTTTTTACAAAAATCATAAAACTATATCTCTCAATTTTGAAACAGCCCTATCTATCCTTTCTTATGGATTTCAAGACCGTTTTATTTTATGTTATAGCGAAAATAACACCTCAACCAGCAAGACAGTCCATGCCAAATTTTTTAAAAGTCTTATCATTTTTTGTTTTAATTACAATTTCCGTGAACACATCTACTGCGAATGCCCAGGAAAATGATACAAAAGTCACTGTTGGCGTCCCACTTTACGTGTACCATCCTGATGAACGCCCGGGATCAAGAGACTGGAATGATGGATGGTTTCAAAATGAAGGCATTTTTGCAGATATCAGCTGGCCCGTTTATTCACTAGGCCAGTCAACAGACCTTCGTTTAGGGGCAACAGCAGGTATTTTTGACAATTCCATTTATGATACATCTGTGTTTGCAGGCGGTATGGCTGAAATAGAAACGCATATAACTAATCGTGTTTTCTTTAACCTCGGTACCTATGCCGGCGCCATTACAGGTTATGAAGATGGGCTACAGCCCGCAATTGCCCCTTATATCGGTACTGGCTTCCATATTACTGAGAAAGTTGAACTGGGAGTGCGCGGTTACTGGCTTCCTGCCGAAACTATTGCAGGGTCTGACATAGCCCCCTCCGATGCCCATGTCGGAGCAATAACAATCGGAACACGCTTTTAAGATTAAGCGTCTTCCGCTGTCATCTGTTTAGCCTCTTCGGATTTTATACCAAGCTCTTCCTTGAATGTAAGGGTTCTGTATGGGAAAGGAATTTCTATTCCGGCATCATCTAACGCCTTTTTAACAGCGATTATTACCTTATCACGACTTTCATGCATATCTAAGGGTTTGGATTTTGCCCACCAGCGTATTGTAAAGTCTACGCTTGATGAATTAAATTCGCGCGCAAAAACTTGAACAGGTTTATCCCTGTCAATGCCGTCTACAGATTCAAGGGCTTTTTGTATTACAGATTTTGATTTTTCAAGGTCTTCATCGTAAGCAACACCACAAACAATCTCGAAGCGACGAATAGGCTGGTCGGTAAGCACAAACACCTCGTTTTTAAAGAGCTTACTATTCGGTACAAGAATGAGAACACCATCTGTCTGGCGCACAAATGTATCGCGGATATTAATTTGTTCAATTCTTCCCTCCACTTCCTCACATTCAATGAAGTCACCAATGCGCATAGGACGCCGTAGCATAATCATTACGCCAGCCAGAAAATTTTCGAAAATATCCTGAAATGCAAAACCTATAGCAATAGAGCCAAGGCCGAGCGCTGCCAGTAATTTGGCCGGTGTAAGGCTCGGGAAAATTATTGCCATGGAAATCAGGACACCTATTGTCCAGACACCAATAGCTGCAAGTGTTAAAAAAAGACTTTTCAGAGACGGCCTTATATTGGACCTGTCCAAAACTTTTCCCAATACAAGCTTTACGACTTTGGAAGCCAGCCACGTTAGAATTATAACAGTCAAACCGATGCCCAGCATAGGCAACAACTTGATAAAACCAACAGTCATTGCGTTAACTTGCTCCAAGAGCGGCTCTAAAAAATCCATATTTTCCCCTTCAATTTAAAAAACTCATAAAATCAACGTACTAGCATAAAAAAAGTTTCAAAAGCACATCTCTTAATACAAATTTCTCTCTTAATTTTGCAAAGAGAGTTGCTTCAAAGCTAATAAGAATGCTACGCAAAAGAATGTTTATAGTTAATATCTTGAAAAATAAGGCGGTTAGAAAACCGATAATCGTAGCCTGGACAATAGCCATTGTCATATCAGGATCCATTCCAATCGTAACCGGACAAATCTATGGGGCAGAAGAAGCAAAGCAACTTCTTGATTTTGTTCAAAGGGCTAGTTTGTACTACGGATCTGCCGTTGTCACCGCCTCTGCCACCATTCTGGCTTTGATTCTTACGGTTTTAGGCTTAACAACAGCCCATATGAAGGACCCTGACAAAACTACTTTTGTGAGACTTCATGCAATTGCTGCATTTTGTGTATATGCTTTTATAGCTTCGGTTTTTCTACTTTTAATGTCTAGCCTGCCAGTCGACGAGTTCGAAAAGATTCCATCCGACTGGTATCGCTTTGCCTACTACGTCATATGTTTTTGGAATGGCATGCTTGCAGGATATATTATTTCTGCAATCCTGATACTGCGGGATACCGCATCCAATATTATTGCTGACTTATCTCCGGATTTCGATGAAGAAGGTGAAAAAGAATCTTCGAAAAAGAGTTCTGATTAAGGAACTGATTAGTCTTAAGTAAGTTTGTTTTTTACATGATATGATTGCCAATGCAGCGCAACGGTCCATGATGAACCTGATGATTTTCTGCATTTCCAATCAGGATAACAACGTATAGGTATGCGTGACATCAATGCCGTTATCATATCACCAAAAAAGGCCCCCTTATCTGGGAGCCTTTTTCAAAACTAATTAAAGCGGGTTTGATTACTTTCTGAAAGAAAGATGCTTAGTAAAATCAATGCCTTCATCTCTGTGATATCCACCCATTGTCGCAGCCCACCAGGCAGCAACAGCAGAAACAAGAGAGGTCGCACCAGCGCCGAAAGCGAAGATGATACCAATATTTTCCTGATTTGAATCAAGCGTTTCCACCACAGGATTTGGATCACCCATAGCAGCAATGATCGAAGCAACAGCGCCCATTAAACCAAGGCAGACCACAACAGCAAGTGTAGCAGTTGCCCAAGCTGTCAGACCATAAATACCATCACGCATTTCACGTTCGTGATCTGTAGCACCTAATACAGGTGCGCGCATGCGCCCAGCAATATAGCCACCAGCCATTGAAGATATGAGTTGGACCCATATCAACCATAGACCTACAGCGATGATTCCCCAAAGCTCAAGACTTAGTCTTCCCTGGAAAGGTTCTTCAGCTGACAAGCCGATGGCACTTCCAAACTGTATAAGTACAATTGAAATTGCTGATGCAACAACGGCACCTGCAATCACGACGCCCCATTCAAAAGACGGGGTTAATTTTGTTTTTTCTGCAGTCATGTGTCTATCTCCTTATGCTAGGCCAAGAAATGATAGAATTGCCATAATAACGACAATTAGACCGACTAGGTAAATAATGCTGTTCATAATTTTTTTCCTTTTGATTAATGTAATGACGAAGCAGGATTGCTTCTGAGATTTTTAAAACTGCCTAAAATCTAAAGCAGTAGAAGAAGGATGATAATGATGGGAATGGGAATCCCTATCAACCACATAAATAACGCTTTCATTTAACGTCCTTTCGTAAGTTTTGTAGAAAGAGTCTACCAGTACAACTATTTAAGTAAAGCCATTAAATATGTTGCGGCGCAAACTCTCTTTTTATTTTTCTAAAAAATGGTATATTCATCCTATGATTTGTTTTACACATAAGCCTGCGCAGGAACAGGGGAACGTTCTGTTTTTGATTTTAATAGCGGTGGCCTTATTTGCTGCCCTTTCCTATGCAGTTAGTAGCTCCCAATCAGACGGTCAAAATGCGGATCAAGAGAAATCAACTATAGCAGCCTCTACTCTTGTTCAGGAAATCACACTTATTAAAAATACTATTCAGAGAATGAAAATTCTTAATAATTGCACTGATGAAGATATCACTTTTGTATATGACAATGACTTAGATGGAGATTTAGACAGTGATGATAAATATTGGAATTTGAATCTTCCTAGTACTGAATGTTATTTATTTCACCCTGATGGAGGAAATCTGAGATTTCCCATTGTAGACGATAATATTGGAACAGGGAGTGAAATAATTTTTACAGGTTTTAACTGGGTTGATAATGTTGGAACACCTGCCTCTGATTTGATCGCTATAACAACCAATATTACACGAGCCGCGTGTGACCAAATTAACAGAGAACTTGGCGCACCCACTACAAATGGTGAACCTGTAGAAGAAGGATCTAACGTAGAAAGTTCAACCTTTTTCGGTGCTTATATACAGGCAACTGGTATAGATGGCATGGATGGGGCTTACGACGGTTGCTTTAATGGTACGAATTTTGGTGGTACCGCCGTAGGAGATGCTTATTTTTACTATTCAGTCCTTATCGCCAGATAAATTAAGGCACTTTTTATTTTTCTTGATAAAGAACAAAAGGTGAACTAATATAATTGTATGCAGGACAAAATAGAAACAAAGCTTGAGATATTGGCTGACGCGGCAAAATATGATGCCTCATGTGCATCGGGTTCCGCTGGAAAGAGATCGGCAGGTAAAGGTGAAAAAGGTATAGGTTCACTCACGGGAGGCTCAGGTATATGCCATAGTTTTACACCCGATGGCAGATGTGTTTCCCTCTTAAAAATCCTGATGACTAATTATTGTATTTATGATTGTCACTATTGCATTAATCGAATATCCAGTAATGTCCGGCGTGCCAGATTTACAGTTCAGGAAGTTGTCGATCTAACGATAAATTTCTACAAAAGAAATTACATTGAAGGTCTGTTTTTAAGTTCAGGCATTATAAAAGATCCTGATTATACTATGGAAAGCATGGTTAAAATTGCAAAGTCGCTGCGTGTTGACCATCACTTCAAGGGCTATATTCATTTAAAAACGATACCTAATGCATCCCCTGAATTGCAGGAGGAAGCAGGTCTTTATGCTGATCGATTAAGTATTAATATTGAAATGCCCACACAAAAAGGATTGAATACCTTTGCACCGGAAAAAAACATTTCCGACATTACTGGATCTATGGGTCGTTTAAGAAATAAAATTAGTGAGCATAAAACCTCCAAAACCCATACTGGTAAAAGACTGCCGCGCTTTGCACCGGGCGGCCAGTCCACCCAAATGATTGTCGGAGCAGATGCTTCAGATGACAAAACCATTTTAAATTCCAGTGTAGATCTTTATCAAACCCATAAACTCAGACGTGTTTATTATTCCGCGTTCAGCCCAATTCCCGATGCAAGTCTTATCCTTCCTTTAAAGCCCGCTCCCTTAATACGAGAACACAGGCTCTATCAGGCAGACTGGCTTTTGCGGTTTTACGATTTCAGCCTTGATGAAATCCTTCAAGGCACGAAAAACAATATGCTGGATATGGACCATGATCCCAAACTCGCATGGGCACTCAGAAACCGTCACCTTTTCCCTATTGATATTAACAAAGCTGATAAAAAACTTCTTTTACGCATACCCGGTCTAGGAGCTTTGACAGTTCAAAAAATTATTAAAGCGCGAAAATATTGTAATCTCTCCTGGAGTGACCTGACAAAAATGCGCGTCCCGCTGGGCAAGGTAAAACCCTTTATTACAGCCAGCGACTATCGTCCCCCTGCCTACTTGTTGGATATGGAAAGCCTAGGCAACCAATTAAAAAATACAGAGCAACTTGATTTGTTTGGCAGGGCTGTATGAAAATCATTCGTATAAGTACGCTCCCAGGCTATGAGGAATGGAAAGATAATGCAAAATCATGCTTGCTTGACTATATTCCCCCTTCCTCAATTGCTTGGAAGGACATAAACGAACCCCAGGACGAACTTTTTGCAGGTATTAAGAGTAAAAAAACACCCCCCAGCAGTCCGCACAAACCAGTATTAAAAGTTCCAAAAAGTTTTGTTGAATTAGCGCAAACTGCTTGCTGTCATAAAGACCCCGAGCGTTTTTCATTACTTTATAAAGTTTTCTGGAGAATAAATTTTGAGAACAGGAAACTTTTGAGCCAATCACTTGATGACGATATTATCTTATTAAATAAAATGATAAAGGAGGTGAGACGTGACAGTTACAAGATCACCGCTTTTTTGCGTTTTCGTGAAACATTATACGAAGGTAAAGAACATTACGTGGCTTGGTATGAACCATTTCATTACACATTGGAAAGAGCCTTACCATTCTTTACTAAACGTTTCCGAAATATGAACTGGTCAATACTCACCCCTTATCGTGCGGCACATTGGGATGGTGAGAATGTGCTGCTGCAAGATAACCCTGATCCGTCGCAAGTGCCGGACGAAGACAGGATTGAAAAATACTGGCTTACTTATTATGCGGGTATTTTTAATCCGGCACGTGTTAAGAAATCTGCGATGCTGGCACAAATGCCAAAAAAATATTGGAACAACCTTCCTGAAGCAAAGCTTATTCCCGATCTTCTTCATAACTCCGAGGCCAAAGCCAGAGAAATGATAGATAAGATAAAAGCTTAAAATCACCTAAAACACATCTTTATTGACATAATAAAATATTTTATGGTATAAAATATCCTCATTCTTTCGGCGAGGGTTAAAATGGAAAAAGAAACAGGGACGTTACAAAAAATAAGGGTCTTTGCTAAAAAAAATCCTTTAACGGTTATTTTTTCAGGTGCCTTGGCCTTTGCCTCCATTCCTATTGCTAGCTCACTTCTCCAGGAAGACGAAAACCCGAATGCACAATGTGAGGTTTCCGATTGGAACGAACTGGAAAATATACTTTGGCAAGGTGGTGAAGATGCGCAACGCGAACAGGTAATAGAGAATGCCGGGATTTACATTGCCACACATTCGGAAAATATTTCCCAAGACGAAGTAGGCGTTGCCCTCGCAACTCTTGCTTATTGGGACGCAGGTAATAATGGGGATGCTGATTTTTCAGAGCTATCTTCTTCATATGATGCACATCCTATCGTCCGTTATTCAAAGTTTATCTACAATATGCGCATAGATGACTATGATACCGCACAAAATGTTTTGACTGATGCCATTGATGATAATGCTTTGGGCTGCGCAGATAATTGGGATACAAATAAAAGACGCTACCTTTTGGCACACCGCGCCAAAAGAAATGGAGATATGTCTACAGCTTATAAAATAGCGCAAAACCATAATGCGGAAGATGCTTATACAAAAGTGGAAATGGAATTTTTGGCGGGTGAAATAAAGCTGCGTGAAGGTGAGCCTGATATGGCTGCCGAACATTTCAAGGAAGCCAGATCCGCCTCAACTACTCCGATATCTGTTTCTCGTATGGAATATTATATAGGACGCGCCTACACCGCTATGGAAGAAACGGAAAAGGCAACGCGTCATTACGAACTGGCAGCCGAGCATCCAAGTGCTTTTTACGGTCAGGTGGCTTCCGCAACTCTTGGCAAAAGCCTACGTTTCGCGCATGCTATTGGCAGTAGCGACAACCAAGCAAACATAAGAGAAGAACTTCGCAAATATTCTTCTTATGAAGGAATAGAAACTGCTCTGCGAGCCAAAGATTACGGCAATGTAATCGCTGGATTTGACGGGTTGATAGCAGAAATGGTGGCAGGTAAATATCTGGATGATCCTGACACTAAAGATACACTTGAGGCTCAAATTGCATGGCTTAGCCGTCAGATTATGAGGGATGATCGTCAGGATGTTGCCTTGGTTATTGCTAAAAAGGCTTCTGAACAAGGATTGACAATAGACAGCCTTCTTTATCCTGAAGCTGAAGAATTTAAAGACATACTACAACAGGAAGCCAGAAAATACGGCGCGGATGTAGCACACAGCTATGCTATTGCGCGTCGAGAAAGCATGTTCTATCCCTACGCACAAAGTCCTGTTGGTGCAAAAGGTTTAATGCAAATCATGCCTTATACAGCAGAAATAGAGGCCGACATTAATGACATTAAATATTCTGAAGATAAACTGACAAATACCCGATATAATGCAGGTCTTGGTACTTCTTATCTACAGTCTTTAACGGACGATTACGGCGGCTCTGTTTTAATGGCGACAGCGGCCTATAATACCGGCCCTTCTAATCTCAAAAACTGGGTCAGAGACGATATGGGGGATCCAAGAAAACTGGATAGCCTTGAAGAATTTGTCGACTGGATAGAGAGCATTCCATATGAAGAGACACGTAATTACGTCATGCGCGTTACCGAAGGTATGGTCGCTTATAAAAATATGTATCAAGGGCAAAATATTGGTATTGATCAAGTTTTACGCTCAGGTCAGATATTGCCAGGTACTGAGCTAGACCCACTTCCATTTGAAATAGCTGAAAATCCACCCTTAGCTTATGCGGCTTCTTTTGATGCATGTCCAAATAAGATGCTTTTTTCCCATAGAGGGAATGACCTCGCTGTTCCAGCCTCCCTTACCAAGGTTATGACATTATATATAGCCGCGAAGGCAATGACGAACGAGGATACAAATTTTGATTTGGAAACTAGGGTACGTGTCCCCCAGATAGCAATGCGAAAATCAAGAGGCCTTGCTTCCTTTGATCTTGAGGCAGGTGACCGTTTTCCTTTGCATATGTTTATGACAGGCACGGGTGCAAAATCTGACGCGATAAGCGTTATTACAGTTGCACTGGCAACTGCTGATGCGCTTGGCTGGAAGGGAAGCGAGTCAGAAAAATACTACCGTTTCGTCGGCGAAATGCGTGATGTAGCGGAAGAGCTGGGCATGAATAATACGTATTTTATGAATGTGACGGGCGATAACGGAAACTACGGGACACCCGAAGATTTTATAAAGCTGATGAATGCATTTGAAAAAGATGCGCCAAGGACATTCCATGTCGCCCTTGGCCAAACAAAATTCAGACTTCCGGGCATGACTGGTGGCACTACCCCTAGTAGCCGTTTCCAACGACGGAATCCTAATGATGTTTTAGGTGCAAAAACTGGATATTTGAAAGCTGGTGACTTTAACGTCGCCTTTAAGTCAAAAGCCGGTGTTGGTCGCCTTACAGGGGTTGTATTTGGTGCTGACAGTCCAAACGAGCGCGCTTATGTCGCCGATGCAATGACGCGCGCAGCCAGAAACATAAATGTCCGTGATTTTTGTAATTCAAGGGAAACGAAAATGCTTCTGCGCATCAATCCCTAATACGTTACTTAATAAAAATATCACAAAATTTAATATCAATAATCAGCTTATATTAACTAAACAGTTTGGAGTTGTAAGAAGCTACATCTGGCCAGGACCGCCAAGTGCACATTCCATCGATGTACCCCCGTTTATACCCTCACATGTAAAATAGCCCGGCACTTCACTTAGTGTGTCGTTTATGGAGCCTTTAACTGTTCCGCTATCACACCAGGATTGCTGAACTGTAGCTACATATGCATTGTGTTCGGCACTCCACTGATTTTGTGTTCTTTGGAAACGACAAGAACCATCTTCAGAAGGGCCAGTAGATGCACTACATGCAACACCTTCATTTTCGGCGAAAGTAGAACTCCTAGCCATTCTGCATGTCCAGTTCCATGGCCCTGCCCCAGACACAGAATTGATCTGGTTATTTGAACTGTCATACGCAAGTGTTCTTAATCCGTCACAAAGGTCTCCTGCAGCATTTAAAGCATCTGCATCGGCATATGAATTTCCATTAGCCGGGCCACAAGATGCTGGATCAGCATCTGTAAAAAATGTGCACTCCCCGCTCGTCTTCCCTGCGCAGTCTGAAGTATATTCTTCAGAATTTGCTATGCATTCATAGCTATTGATGCCACCTGATGAATAGGGAGTGCTGCCTGTATCTGCAATCGTGAAGCAGAAGCCTGGATCTCCTTTAAAAATAGTATATCCCGGCAGGCATGCATCAGCCTCAAGCTCGTCATAAGAGCCGTATGTTTCTCCATTATAAGCCTGCCCGTTATAAGCGGCAGGTCCACAAACAACATTTCCTTTTTCAGCGCTACAGTTCGCATCAGCACCAAGCGAGCTAGTGCATGTCCACTGCCACTCGCTTCCAGTATCTGAAATATCGGCAAATGTACCTGCTTCACACCCCGATGCCGTATCAGTTGCGGGTTGGGATGAATAACCACCAGCATCAGAATAATTTTTACACCTTGCAGCGCAAGGACTGGAGGGGTCTGAAGGATCACAAGGCGCCCCTTCACCCATACATAAATTTGCTTCAATAGGGAAACAACCTTTATCAACTGTCACGAAAGAAGGAGAATTATTTAAAAAATTAATATAGTCAGCAAAAGAGCCCGGGGGGCCTGATGGTACCATAAGGGCTTTGGATGTATCTCCGCCATTTCTGGCAACCCAACGAAGTCTTCCTGGCAAGTCGACATCTGCGCCTATACCACGATAATCTAAAAACGCCGAAGCGTCGTGATCAAGTCCGAACATGTGGTCGCCTGTGTTTTTATAAAATAAGTCACTGCCATCATTTTCATAGGCACACATACTTTTCTGACTTGATGGAGAACAATTACTCACACCGTTAAAACGATGATTACGAGCTAGGCTTGGATCTCCAAGACTGGTACCATCAAAACATATGGGAGGCCCTGGTGGATTATCAACACATACATCTAGTGACTGCCAGCACTGACCGCTGAAACTCGGCGACCCGCCGTGGTTCCATCCACCGCGCGCAGCGGGATCCCCTGCGCATGTCAAAGACATTGTTGCGGTGTCGGATACCAGGTTTGAACATGTTACACCTGAGTCATTACAAAATTCGATATCAGATATACTCGACACAGATCTGGAAAAACTCGCCTGTCCGCCGGCGCGGAAATATTTGTCTATTTTTAAATTTGATGCGGGCGAAGTCCCATCCGGAATATTTACAGTGGGAAAAATATAATTACTTTGCTCGTTAGGAGCGATATCTTGTGCAAATGAAGGTGAAAAGGAGAAAAAAACTGTGAAATAAGAAACAAACAGCATCAGGAATAAAACATTATGGGTGTTAATGCCATTATAAGTTCTTGATATTCCATAAAGTGCTTTCATGTTTATTACCTCTCGCAAGAATATGATAGCAGGTACACTATAAAGAAAATCTTAAATAAATATAATTATTTAAAGCTAGTACCAACAAGACCTCCCTATATTCACTCTATGGCACTATCTCCTTTCCAGCCCAATCAAAACACTTGCCACTGTCTTCAGACTTTAGATTCTCCAAAACTTCCAAAAGGTATCCGGCCGCTTTTTCAGGGGAGAATATCTCGTGTTTTACATTACTTTGAAAAGGCCTTGATAATGCTGTATCAACTGTTCCAGGATGGAGGCCAACAATAATTGCATCCTTGTAACGTCGGCTCGTCTCAATTGCAGCCGTTTTAATGATCATATTTAACGCCGCTTTTGAAGCACGATAAGAATACCAGCCTCCGATTTCATTATCGGAAACACTGCCGACACGTGCCGACAAACAGGTAAATATTGATTTTTTGTCTTTGGTAAGGCGGGGTATAAAATGTTTAGCAACGAGCGCAGGACCCAACGTGTTTACATTGAAGCATTCCTGCATGGCAGAAAGATCAATATCTCTTAAAGACTTTTCCGGCAAACCGCCACCGTTGTTCAGCATTCCGGAAGCCACAATAACTATATCAATTCCAGTACCGCAAAAGTCTGCGGCCTCTTCTACACTAACCTCATTGGTAATATCTATTTTATAGGGCTTTATTTTATCATTTTCAAAAATGGTCTCCGTACGTGACAATGCATAAACAGTTTTCACTTTTTTCATCTCTGAAAGGTTTTCAACAAAAGCCTTTCCTATGCCTCCACTTGCTCCAATCACTACAGCAGTAATTTCGTGTTCTTCCTTACGCATTAAAAATGCCTTCGTAGATTTCAGGTTTAAATCCTAAATAACTTTGCCCTTTATGAATTAAGAGCGGTCTCTTAACAATCGATGGGTTGTTTTCGGCTAAGTCCAAAGCGCTTTCCTGAGTAATTTCCGATTTAACATTCTCAGGCAAATTTCTCCAAGTTGTCCCGCGCTTATTTATCACATTTTGCCAACCATGCTCGGAAAGAGCTTGCTGTATAACTTCTTTTGGTGCGCCTTGCTTTTTGTAATCATGAAAATCGTATGAGATATTATTTTGCTCCAGCCAGCCAAAAGCTTTTTTCATCGTATCGCAATTTTTTATACCGTATATTGTTGTCATCGCCATTACCTTCCCTATTCTGTATATTTATTAAAACAGGTATTTTGCAGAGACAAAAAAGCAATTTTAATCAGAATGGTATTGGAAATACGTACGTATAAGCCCTATATCCGATTTATGGTGCATTAACACCATACGAATGTTACCTTGCTTATGATAAACTGCCCGACATTATTACTTGCGGAGACATTTTGAAAAAACGCTTTTTTCTACTCATCTTAATCGTCTTAGCAATAGGCGTAATTTGGAAACACGATGCACTTATTACATCGCTGGGCCTTGGTTCAGAAAAGACTGACAGTTCCGAACGGGCGCAAGTCACAGTTAAAGTTATAACACAACCTGTTCAAATCACCTCTAATGACAGGACGTTCCGCGCAGTCGGTACAGGAAGAGCAAGACTTTCTGTTGGCATATATCCAGCAGTATCTGAAGAAGTTACAGATATTTATTTTGTGGCCCAACAAGAAGTGAAAGAGAACGACGTTCTTGTACAACTTGACAGTAGAGCCGAGGATTTGGCAGTCAAGGCCGCCCAAGTACAACTGAAAGATGCCCAAAGTCTCTTGAACAGATACGAACTGGCTGTGAAGGCCGGAGGCGTGCCTGAAAGTGAAGTCGATGCCGCGCGAGCAGATTTTGAAGCCGCACAAGTAGAGCTAGAACAGGCGAAGTTAAATTTAGAAGAGCGTCAAATAAAAGCCCCTTTCAACGGGGTTGTCGGTATTCCGGCCGTTGACCCCGGCGACAGGGTAAATCCAGAAACCCTTATTACAGGTCTAGATGCCCGTGACACTTTATATATTGATTTTGAAGTACCGGAATCCTTGGCTGGCGCTTTGCAGAATGCTGCCGGTGAAAATCGTAAAATAACAGCTACAACACCCGCCTATTTATCTAAGCAATTTGACGGGAAAATTTTGGCACAGGAAAGCCGGATTGATCCTGATCGCAGAACAGTTCTTGCCAGAGCTGAAATTGATAACAAGGAAGATTTGCTTCGTCCGGGAATGTCATTTGAAACAGAATGGAATATAAAAGGGGAAAGCTATCCGACTGTTCAGGAAATTTCTGTTCAATGGGGACGCGAAGGCTCTTTCATATGGTTGATAAAAGATGGCAAGGCGGTAAAGACCTTGGCCAATATTATTTCTCGAAAAGCAGGCCGCGTTCTACTTGAGGGTGATATCGAAAGCGGCGATCAGGTAGTTATTGAAGGCCTTCAACGTCTCCGTCCCGGTCAAAGCGTCGAAATTGTAGGAACGGCTGAAAAATGAAAGATTTTGGCAGTGGCCTGACCGCACTTGGTGTAAAACGCCCCATATTAATCGCCGTTATAAATTTTCTGATCATGTTGGCAGGCCTCGCAGCTTTTATGGGAGTTGACGTTCGCGAATTGCCGAATGTTGACCGCCCGATAGTCAGCGTTCGTGCCGAATATGAAGGTGCCTCCCCCCAGACGATGGACGCCGAAGTCACTAGTATTCTCGAAAATGCAGTTGCGCGCGTATCCGGTTTAAGAAGCATTGAGTCCTCCAGTGAAGAAAACAATATGCGTTTGCGTGCCGAATTTCGGCCAGGCGTAGATTTGAATGATGCAGCCAGTGACGTAAGGGAAGCAGTAAGCCGTGCTGAACGGCAACTTCCGGATGATGTCGATCAGGTGCAGGTCGTAAAGGCCGATGAGGACGCACGCGATATCATTCAACTCTCAGTTTACAGCGACACACTTTCAAAATATGAACTGGCAGAACGTATCGAAAAAGATGTGGTTCCCGAACTCCTTTCTATTGACGGTGTGGCAGACGTACCCTTGAGTGGTGACCAGCCCCGTGTTTTGCGGGTACTTATCAGCCCGGAAAAACTAGCTGCATTTCGTGTTCCGATAACAGACGTCATAGATACATTGCGAAATATAAGATTTGATGTTCCCGCCGGAAGCTATAAATCCGAAGGTCAGGATCTCATAGTCAGGGCTTATGCTTCTGTTCTTCAACCCGAGGAAATAGAGGATTTACAAATACGAGACAGCATCCGCATAAGGGATATAGCGAGTGTCTTTTATGCTCCGATGGAAGCGGAATCATATTCTCTGTTAAATGGAAGAATGGTTGTTGGCCTTGGAATTGTACGACAGGCAGGCTCTAACACCATTGATATTTCTGATGAAGTAAAAAAGCGAATAGATCTTATCAATGAACGAGGGCGTGATTTCACAATTGTAACAACGTCTGATGACGCCGAATATATAAAAGGCGCTCTTATGGAAGTTGTTTTCACTTTATGTTTTGCAATGACCATCGTGCTTATAGTTATTGCCGTTTTCCTTGGCCAGTTAAGGGCGGTTATTATTCCCGCAGTTACCATGCCTATTTCACTCATCGGTGTTCTCGCAGCCATATGGATGTTTGGTTTTTCTATAAATCTTTTGACATTACTGGCACTTGTTCTTGCCACAGGATTGATTGTTGATGATGCGATTGTTGTTCTCGAAAACATTCAGCGACTGCGTAGTGAGGGCAAAGAAAAAATGGCCGCCGCTGTTCTTGGTACACGTCAGGTTTTCTTTGCCGTTATCGCAACAACAGTAACGTTAGTTTCAGTTTTCTTACCAATCGCTTTCCTGCCTGGCGAAACAGGTCGCCTGTTCCGCGAGTTTGGAATGGTTCTGGCAATTGCCGTCGTCATCAGCTCGTTTGTCGCTGTGACCTTGTGTCCAATGATTGCCTCCCGGCTTCCTAACCTATCTGAAACAAATCAGCATATGCTGAAAATAAGAGGCTTTCTAAACTCCCAAGGTAAAAAAGTCGGGGATCGCTATTTTTCCAGTCTTGAAAAACTAATGGCCCGCCCTCTTCTTGCCATTGCTGTAGCTATTTGTATCGCACTAGCAGGTGTTTTTGGATTTTTCATGTTGAATCAGGAACTTATGCCACGGGAAGACAGAGGGTCGGTGCGTATTTACCTTACAGGCCCTGATGGTGCTTCTCTTGCTTATTCCGATGCTCAGGCTCGTAAAGTCGAAGCTATTTTGCAACCGTATAAAGACAAAGGTGTTATAACTGATATTTACTCAGTCATAGGTCGTTGGGATAAGAACCGCGCTTTTATTACAGGTACTTTAAAAGACTGGGATGATCGCGACATTCGGGAAGAAGATCTTGCCGCTGAAATAAATGAGATTGTATCAGAAATGCCCGGATCCCAGATACGTATCTCGCAAGGGAGCTCTTTCGGTGGTGGCGGTAGCGGCGCGGGATTGGAACTGGCAGTATTAGGAAGCAATTACGAGGAAATCGCAGCAGCTTCTGACCTGTTAGGTGACGCCCTGATGGAACGATTACCCGAAATTGACGATGCACGCGTTCAGTTCGATACCTCCCAGCCTGAGTTGCTTTTCAACATTGACCGTGAAAAAGCCAGCGATCTTAATGTACCCATGGAGCGCATATCCCAGACCTTGCGCGTGATGGTGGATCGTTTCGATGTTATTGATCTAAGCGTAGATGACCAGGCGGTGCCCGTTATGGTGGGTCCCGCGGAGGGAGTCATTGATGATGCAGGCGACTTATTGAATATTTTTGTAACAAATTCCAATGACGAACTAGTCCCCTTAAGTGCATTAATTACGGTTCAGGAACGAGGCGTGTCTGCAGAACTTGACCGTGTTGGACAGCGCCGGGCAGTGGAACTTGATATCGGGCTTAAGCCGGGAACGGCTCTTGGTGATGCCATGGCACGCATACGCTCTGTCTCGGATGAAGTTCTTCCCGCAGGTCACAGCCTGATGTTTCTGGGTGAGGCCGCAACATTACAGGAAACAAATTATGAGGTCGCCCTGACTTTTGCTATTGCCCTTCTTGTTGTGTTCCTTGTGCTAGCTGCACAATTTGAAAGTTTTGGAAGTGCACTCATTGTCATCTTTACCGTTCCCTTTGGCCTGGCTGCTGCCGTATTCGCACTGCTTTTAACGGGGCAGACCCTCAATCTTTACAGCCAGATCGGCCTTGTCATGCTCATCGGCCTTATGACCAAAAATGCCATTTTGCTGGTCGAGTTTATGGACCAGATGCGTGATGATGGAAAAGATGTACATGATGCAATTATGGAAGGTGTAAAAATACGCCTCCGACCTGTTATAATGACAGTCCTGTCTACCGTTCTAGGTGCTTTGCCATTGATCTTGAGTGCAGGACCGGGGTCAGAGGCACGCGTTGCAATCGGTTGGGTTATTTTTGGTGGGCTGGGGCTTTCAACGTTGTTTACCCTTTATTTTGCCCCGCTGGGATATTCTTTAATCGCACCGCATATGAAACCACGTGCCCATACCGGACAGGAACTTGAAAAGCAGCTGGAAGATAGCGGATCAAGGGATATGACATGAAGTTAAGAATTTTTCTGACAACTGGGATCATAATTCTGTCTGGCTGTGCTGTCGGGCCTGATTATGCATCCCCCGAAATAAGCTCACCAGCGCAATTCGTGTCTCAGGATGTGTTAAGTGCTTTAAACTCGGATAAGGCTGATAAGACCGTGCCTGTAGATTGGTGGACAGGTTTTCAAGATGACACATTAAATATGCTGGTTGAAAAAGGACTTCAAAACAATCTCGACATTGCAGCATCCATCGCACGTGTAAAACAGGCGCGAGCGGTCATCAGACTGGCTGATGCTGGTGATAATTTAAGGGCTGATATTGACCTTTCAGGTGATGTGCAGGAACGTCGTGAACTTGACGGGGATAATGAAACCACTACGACAAGCGCTTTAGGCGCAGGGCTTGATGTTGTACAACCTCTCGACATTTTTGGAAGAACACAGCGTGAAGTTGAGGCGGCTCGCGCCCAGCTTGAGGGAACTCAAGCAGAGCTACGCAGCATTGTGCTTCAAACAAGTTCTGACATTACAAGCGAATACCTCTTACTGCGGGGTAACCAGAGACAGATAGAACTTTTGCGTGAATCTGTTGATCTTCAGGAAAAAACACTGTCCATCGTTAAAAGCCGTTTTGATGCAGGTTTGTCTCCTGAACTGGATTTACGTCGCGCCGAAACATCGGTTGAAAACTTGCGTGCCAATATACCACCTCTTGAAGCCGATCTGCTTAATTCCAGAAACCGTCTGGCCAGCTTGACAGGAGCGTTTCCCGGCGCTTATGAAGTTTTACTCAGTTCTCAGAAAAACATTCCCGATTATGAAAGCCCTATTCCTGAGCTTATACCCTTGGATGTTCTGACAACACGCCCGGATGTAAGGCAAGCAGAAGCGATACTTAAAGAGGCAATCGCAAATATTGGTGTCGCAGAAGCACAATATTATCCGATCTTCCAATTGGGTGCGTCCCTGTCGGTCGGAATTACAAATGCAAGCAGCATGCCGGTAACAGAAGTCTTGATAGGATCACTTGCCGCACTCATTCAACAGGTGATTACAGATGGGGGCGCGCGTGATGCCAATTATGATATAGCAGAAGCTCAAGCCGAAGAAGCTCTTGCAAATTACAGGCAGGCATTGCGACTGGCTATTGAAGATGTGGAGATCACACTTGCAGCAATAGAATCCTCATATCGCCGTCAAAATTCTTTAGAAAAGGCCGTTAATTCAAGCCAGCGCAGTTTTACACAAGCCGAAACACTCTATCAGCAAGGGCTTATTAGCTTTTTGGATGTTGTAGATGCACAACGTGTTTTAGCAAGTGCGGAACAGGCCCTTGCACGTGAGCGCACAAACTACTCCACGCAAATTGCTATTCTGTTCCGCGTTCTCGGCGTGAATGTTGATCTGGATTCAGATTAAAAAGCTTTTAATATTTTTTCGTGGTGCTTTATATGATCGCCAATGAAGCTTTGTATGAAGTAATAGCTGTGATCATAGCCTTCCTGCATCCTGACAATAAGCTTCTGGTTGGCTCTCGCACAGGGCTCTTGGAATAGGTCTGTTTTTAATTGCTCTTCCAGAAAGTCATCAGCAGTTCCTTGATCAATTAAAATACCGGGATATTGCGATCGATCGTCAGTCCGCTTCATCATCTCGGTTGCGTCATAATTTTTCCAGCTCATTTTGTCGGTACCAAGATACTTACTGAACGCATTTTGCCCCCAGGGTGATTGCATGGGCGCAACAACAGGCGAAAAGGCAGATATAGACTGGTAAAGCTTGTGAAATTTAAGCCCCAGTACCAGCGCACCATGTCCACCCATGGAATGGCCCAATATACCCTGACGGTCAGCAAGTACCGGAAACTTATCACATATAAGCTTGTTTAATTCAGTGGTAATATAGCTTTCCATGTTAAAATGCTTATTCCAAGGCTCCTCCGTGGCATCAAGGTAAAAACCGGCACCCTTACCAAAGGCATAATCATCTTCATCAGGAACGTCGTCTCCTCTGGGGGACGTGTCGGGTGCAATAATCGCAAGTCCGGCCTCTGCCGCATAGGCATAACCCCCTGCCTTGGTTGTAAAGTTTTCATGTGTGCAGGTCAGCCCTGAGAGAAAAGTCAGAAAAGGTACTTTTCCATTATCTGCCTGAGGGGGCAGAAAAACAGAAAACCGCATATCACAATTCAAGGATGTACTTGTATGTTCATAGACAGCCAAGGTGCCGCCGTGGCATTTATGGTTTTCGATCTCTTTCATAAANAATGTCCTTAATACTCAATCACACTNCGGATAGATTTTCCCTCATGCATNAGATCAAAAGCCTTATTGATATCCTCTAAGGGCATTTTATGCGTGATCAAATCATCAATNTTGATTTTGCCTTCCATNTACCAGTCGACAATTTTGGGNACATCTGTACGCCCGCGCGCGCCACCAAAGGCAGAACCNCGCCAGACACGACCTGTNACCAATTGNAANGGACGCGTAGANATTTCCTTNCCCGCACCTGCTACACCTATAATAACACTTTCACCCCACCCCTTATGGCAGGATTCCAGTGCCTGTCGCATAACNTCGACATTACCGATACATTCAAAAGAATAATCAACCCCNCCATTGGTCAGATCNCAAANAGCTTCNACCACGTTNTCGACTTCCTTGGGATTAATGAAATCGGTCATACCAAACTGCGTTGCGAGTTNTTTCTTNTCAGGNTTAANATCNATTCCAATNATNCGNGANGCGCCCACCATGCGNGCGCCCTGAATAACGTTTAANCCNATACCNCCAAGCCCAAAGACTGCAACTGTCGAGCCNGGCTCAACNTTCGCATCAAANACAACNGCGCCAATACCTGTCGTCACACCGCATCCTATGTAGCAAACCTTATCAAAAGGNGCNTCTTNNCGGATTTTGGCCACTGCAATTTCAGGCATAACGGTAAAATTNGAAAATGTTGAGCACCCCATATAGTGAAGAATNTCCTTACCATCCAGACTAAACCGGCTTGTACCGTCAGGCATAAGCCCTTTTCCTTGCGTCGANCGGATTGACTGGCACAGATTGGTTTTTGGATGAAGACAGAAATCACATTCACGACATTCGGGTGTATAAAGCGGAATAACATGATCACCCACTTTAACAGAGGTTACACCTTCACCAATTTCACGGACAATACCCGCACCTTCGTGTCCCAGAATGGCAGGAAAAGCGCCTTCGGGATCATCACCTGAGAGGGTAAAAGCATCTGTATGACAAACGCCGGTTGCCATATTTTCCACCAAAACCTCGCCAGCCTTCGGCCCTTCAAGGTCAACTGTTTCGATAGTAAGTGGTTCGCCTGCCTTATAAGCAATTGCTGCGCGCGTTTTCATGTAAATAGCTCTCCTTTTTAAAAATAGTCGCAACTTTTGATGATAGGGCAGAATAGATATTTTTAAAGAGCAGTAAGTAAATGTAATCGTGTAATAAAAAACCACCGTAATTTTATTATTATCTAAACTTACAAAAACTTTAAAAAACATTGGGATAGGCTGACAACTATTAAACTCCTATTAATATCTCTGAATTAAAATGAAAGAGAATTTAGTGGGTATAAATAAAGTACTTTGATGGATATAATTTCAGAAAACGCAAAAAATCTTGCTTTGGATTTTGGTGAGGAACTCTCTCCTGCCGAAGCACAGTTTTTATTGTCTTTAGAACAGCAAGACATTTCGCTCACCCCTGAAATGGTAGAACCTGCCGCTGGTAAAAACCCACAAGACGCAGAGCCTGAACAGGCTAACTTCTTGGAAAACCTGAACAATGAAAGCGCAGAAAGCGATATTCCTGTTTCTGACTTTATAGCAGACAAAGCATCATCCCTTTCAACAGAAGCCAAAGTCAGTGATACAGGTCCTAAAACAGACATCGTAATAGAGCAGAAAGATATTTCATTGTCAGAGAAAATTTTTCTGAATGAAACCGGTAGCGCCTTTATTCAGGATATAAATCTTGGCAACTCTATCAGCCAGACGGATAATAGCTTTTTCCTATCTTACCAAACACGACTGAACGGCGCAGAAAACGAGGCCATTGGCCGCTCTGTAACTTTAAGGGCTGAACACAATACGGAACTACTCACATTTGCACCTAAAGCAGTGGTCAAAGTTGCCGTCAATAAACCGATCATCGGCGAGATCGGCAATGACGAGTTAACAGGCACAAATGCCAATAACATTATTTATGGCAGCCCCCAAGGTACTCCTGACCCTATTTCCAAGCTTATAATTTCTAATCCTGCCTTTGATGCTTCAGACGGTTTTAGCTTCAACATCACTATGAGTAACGGAATTGTGCTAGCAAGTTCAGTTAACGATGATTTCGGAGCAACCGATTCCGGAGCAGCATATTTATTTAATGCGTCTACGGGAGATTTATTACACACATTTTATAATCCTACACCTGCGAGTTCAGATAATTTCGGTTGGAATACAGCAATAGATGGAAACAGGGCGCTCATCAGTGCCATCAATGATGATACTGGAAGCTCTAACGCCGGGTCTGCCTATTTATATGATGTGGCGAGCGGGGCTTTACTCCACACCTTCAACAATCCAACACCGGGAAGTAACGCACATTTCGGTTCATCTGTGGCCCTTAGTAATGATGTTGCTATAATCGGTGCCGAATACGGTACAACGGGTGGCTCCAGACCGGGTGTTGCCTATTTATATGATATAAACACAGGTAGTTTGCTACACACCTTAAACAATCCATCTCCAAATCATCTAGATACTTTTGGTTATACTGTTGATATTAGCACTAATTATGCAATTGTGGGGGCATCTTACGATGATACAGTAGGAGGGAATACGGGTTCTGCATATATATTTGATGTAGCCACAGGAAGTCTAATTCATACTCTCAACAACCCTACTCCAACCGCTAATGATGGTTTTGGTAGCAATGTCAGTATTTCAGATACATATGCCCTGATAGGCGCAAATGGCGATAATTCAGGCGCTGGATCAGCTTATTTATACGATGTGGTTACAGGTGATTTGCTTCATACCTTTTCAAATCCAACACCTTTGACAAATGATCGTTTTGGGTGGAGTGTCTC
>NZVS01000081.1 GCA_002701555.1 Alphaproteobacteria bacterium
AATGATTCTGAAACATTTACGTGCTCAAATCGATCATGAATAATTTTAGTGAGACTGAATATCACATTTTCTTCGTTTAAACTTCCGTTATCCCTTGCCAATGCTTCGGCTTGTGAAAAAAGCTTATCGGCCTTCATCTCTGCATATTCTATGGTGAGCATACGAAACAGAGAAAAAACTAAAATGACCGTTGCTACTAAAGAGGCCATATATATTATCTTTTTTTTCTTAGGGAGTGACATCCTGCTTTACCTCTAGGTTTTCGAGAATTCTTTTTCTGGCTTCTATTGCAAGCGCGATCGGCGTAAGGTAGTCAGCAGCCTTTATTTCATCCAAAACCGTAATTTCTGACTTTATAGAAGAAACACAAAGCATATCCCATATTTGGCCTATTGCAGACCGCTTCTTATCTAAGATGAAAATTTTTCTCAAACTTTCGTCCTCTATAATTTTCATGCCGTTTATTTCAGATATTTCCAAGGACAGAGGCTGATAGCCAATTTCTCTTTCGAGGTGACGTTTTTTTGACAGGTTATTATAGCCAACACTAATAACACCTGTTTTAAAAGGGGCAATATTTTTTCCATCAAGAATTACACCTTCTGGACAAAAAGTCACATTTCGTCCGTCGTTAAGCACTTTTGTCAATTGTTCGTGAATTTCAGGTAACTCGTCTTTGGAGCGGTTGTTGCTAGCAAATATTGTTCCTATGCTAGTTGCAAATTTGCCCATTAATGGCCAATTTTTTATTTCCTTCATAGCAACAAAGGCGCTTTTTTTGCTAACGGATGCAAGAATCAAAGGATCGAGAACCGAATAATGATTTGCCATATAGAGCATAGGCTTATCAGACACTAAAGCAGCTTCGTTAAACTTAACCTTTATACCTAAGATCTTGCGTAAACCCCTCCAAAAAAAATGGGGGAGAGTTTCTTTATCTTTAAAAATTGGACCTGCAATATATAATTGTGCGGGAATAAGCGTTACGGCAAGAAGTGTTGCACCAACTAATTTACCGGCTGCTCTTATATGTGAAAACATATAAAAGCATAGAAATTTGTTTTCATAAAATCAATTTATTTTTGCTTTACTCCAAAGTCCATAATTTTTATATAGACCATATAAGGATACAAATAATGACTACAGATATTTACAAAAATCTCTCTCAACTAGGTCAAAAAAGCGAATTACCTGAATCCCCGGAAGCGGCAGTACTTGAGCGCGTAAAAAATCCTCAAGAAAACACTGATTATATTATTCGCTTCACCTCACCCGAATTTACCTCGCTGTGCCCTATTACATCTGCGCCCGATTTTGCTCATCTGGTTATAGATTATTTACCTGATAATTGGCTTATTGAGAGCAAATCGTTGAAACTCTATTTGGGTTCTTTTAGAAACCACGGTGCATTCCATGAAGATTGCACAGTTTCCATTGCCAAAAAACTTGTTGAGACTTTAAAACCTAAATGGTTACGAATTGGTGGTTATTGGTACCCGCGTGGCGGCATTCCTATTGATGTTTTTTATCAAACAGGCCCTGAACCCGAAGGTGTCTGGATACCTGAACAAGGTGTAGCGCCTTACCGGGGAAGAGGCTGAGGCAAATCTATATTCGAAACCTGACCTGGTGTTAATTCATAAGGACGTTTTTTTACAGACGGCATAAAAGTTTCAATTGCATCTACATATTGTTCCAGAAATCTACTCGCATATGTATTGCCTGCAAAAAAATTCTCCTCTAACAAACTTTGCGCAGCATTATAAAAAACTTCATATGTATCATATGAATTTCGTTCATTTTTTATAAGTTTGGAAAGGTTTTCCTGCACCCCACTGATAAAAGAATTTTCATTCCCGTAATAATCTATAAATTCGGCCGGCGACATTGAGCCTGCATCATTTAAAATATCTTCATTTGATTTGATTGTCAGACTTTTTGAATTCCATCTTGTTTCATAATCTATCTGTTCTTCAACTGCTCTGAGAAGCAAGTCTTCACGATTTGATAAAATGCTAACTCTTTTTTCCAAAGCATCCTCTATAGCTTGACGCTGCTCAAGAATAAGCTCCGAACTTACCTCTGTTTCCAATTTTTGTTCATTTGGCAAAATCAAACCAGCATTCGTATGATGCGAAACACTTGTGTAATGTACACTGGCAATTGCCCTGGCCGCTCGGTAAAGCCGTAATGTTTGGGCATAACTCTCAGAGTCAAATCCCTGTAAGGCTTTAAACATGTCTTTATCAGCACCAAACTCGATATCTATTGCAGTGTTGAAATCCCACATCGTCCTTTTCCTGTAAGGCTGAAGGCAATGGGAAATTTCATGCACAAGTTTTGCAGTATACCATTTTTCAGAAGTGCCCAGCATTTGCTCAATTAAGGTTTCCGGGATACTGGAAAGCTCGGAAATATGTCCGGAAAGAGATCTTGTACTTTTTCCGATAGAAACCAGGCATAGCTCAGCTTTTCCTGTCTCCCGATCCACAGATTTCTGGGCCACCATATCTTCTTCTTCAAGAGCAAGAGCAAAGTCATTTAACTCATCATCCGTAAGATTAGAAAAAGATACACCCCTATGCGTAAGGTGATTTTCTAAATCTTCAGCAGTTACATTTCCATTCGCACTCACATCATAGCGGTTGAGAACAAGTATTTGGGCGCCTGTATTATTTTCTTGAATATAGCGGAGCACATTTCTGTCGAAATGTTCGAGGGTTTCTTCTGACCCTGTAATTTCTAAGCCAATAACAGGTTCTTCTGCAGAACACGCCGACATCAAGGCAAGCCCTGTAACGCCTGAAAATATCATTTTAGCTTTAGAAACTTTTGAAACCATACCCATGCCTTTTATTATGTATATAAAATAACGGCAATGATTGATTTTTACAAGAAAATATATTGAAAGGTAACAGTTTCCGCATAAGTCAGTTTTGAAAGGAAAAATATTATGCGCCAGTTAGTTGATGGAAAATGGGTTTACGAAGATGAGTCATTTGCCGGAAAAGATGGTAAATTTGACAGGCCGGATACAGATTTCAGAAACTGGATAACGCCTGACGGATCTAAAGGCCCGAATGGGCAAAAAGGTTTTAAGGCTGAGAAAAACCGCTATCACCTCTATGTATCCTATGCCTGCCCATGGGCGCATCGCACACTTATATTCAGACACTTGAAAGAATTAGAAGACATCATATCATTCGACGTTGTCCACCCGCATATGCTTGAGAAAAGCTGGACATTTGATACAGATTTCCCCAAGGCAACGGGTGATACTCTTTATAACTCTAACTATCTTTATGAAATTTACCAAAAGGCGGCTCCTGATATGACAGGAAAAGTCACTGTGCCTGTTTTATGGGACAAAAAGGAAGAAACTATTGTTAACAATGAGAGTGCAGACATTATAAGGATTTTCAATACGGCTTTTGACGATATTACAGGTAATACTGATAATTTTTATCCTGATGACCTAAAAAGTGAAATTGATGATATTAATAAACGCGTCTACGACAAAGTTAATAACGGTGTCTATAAGACAGGTTTTGCAACGAAACAGGAAGTCTACACTAAAGAAGTAAAATCATTGTTTGAAACACTGGACTGGTTAGAACAATTGCTTGGCGACGGTCGTGAGTATTCACTGGGTGAGCAACTCACTGAGGCCGACATCAGACTCTTTACAACTCTAGTACGCTTCGACGCTGTTTATCATGGTCACTTCAAATGTAATATTAACCGCATTTCCGACTATAAATGGCTTCAAAGATATATAGAGCGTATTTATGATTTGGAAGCTGTTAAGCAAACAGTAAATCTCAATCATATAAAAGAACACTACTACTACAGTCACGGAAATATAAATCCGACACGTATCGTTCCGGAAGGTCCGCTACTAACTTGGTATGACAGTCAGTAATCTTATTCAAAAACCTGATAAGGTGTGTTTTTGAGACCTGTTTCGATTGGCCCGTTCCCTAACTTGCCAAGCTCGTCACGCCCCCAGCACCAAAGTGTATTATCATTTTTGATACCGCAGCTAAACTCTTCACCAGTTGCAATTTTTTTCCAGTCATCCGTTGATGTGACTGCTTGAGGAGTATCATGGCTTGAGCCAGCACCACTATTTCCAAGCTGTCCCCGGTTATTCGCTCCCCAACAATAAGCTTTATTGTTGTCGCGTATAGCACAGGTGTGCTCGTTTCCGACATCAACGTCTATCCAGTCAAAGCCACCGGCTACAGCATACGGGGTAATTTCAGGGCCTGCATCAGCATCGCCAAGCTTTCCGTTATTGCCCCCTCCCCAGCAGAGCATGGTATTATCTGTTTTTAAAGCACAAGCGTGATAATCATCTACTGTGATTGATTTAAACGGACCTGAATCTGCAACCTTCACCGGCACGTCACTGTTAGTACCCGAGCCATTACCAAGGATACCGTAGTCTTGAGCCCCCCAGCACCATGCGGATCCGTCGTCTTCCTTAATAGCACAGTTAGCTGTTGCACCAGCATCCATATCGATCCAGGGACCTGGCTCGGCAATGATTTCGGGATCAGTCACATATTGTGTTGTTGGTCCACCACCAAGCACACCTGTTGCATTCCACGCATCTGACCTACCCCAGCAATATATATCTCCCGATGTGTTAAGCCCACACCCATGATAGTAGCCCACTGATAGTTTTTGCCACGTATCTGTACTGTAAATATCTTTGGGCACTTCCGGATTACTTCCTCCATGGTTTTCATAGGTTGCTGTTTGACCCTCGTTTTCAAGTCCCCAGCACCATGCAGATTGATCAGCTTTAATTGCACAGCTTGTTGCTTCACCTACGTAAACACTGGTCCATGGTCCATTATCTATCAATTGAGGTATATCTGAATTGCTTTGCCCTGATCCATTCCCAAGCCTCTCATACTGGTCGCTTCCCCAGCACCATAATGTTCCGTCACCTTGAACACCACAGGCATGGTCATCAGCAAGAGAGATATCCACCCAGCCATCTGGAGATGTGCTTATCAGCCAATCCACAGGACTTTCATCTGTGCCAATTGTTAGCTGGATCAGCCGATCTGCCGCACCGCTGGTGGCCTGAATAATAATTTCATCGCGAGGCTTTATGGTGCCGGATGTTACAGGACGACCATTATTTATACGGATTGCCGGGTCCCCATCACCCGAAAGTGAGAAAGGTACCGCCTGATTAATTCCGTAAACTGTAAAACTTTCTGAAAATTCAAGTATGTCAGGTATTTCCTGCAAAACTTTTGTCAAGGTTAAGGTGTCTGCCGGATATTCCGGATTAGTATCTGCAGCAGGCATTGGCACATCTATGTTATGCTTGCGCACACATCTGGTATATAGCTCTGAATCAGCATCATACACATTAGAATCATCACAATTTCCGCTTGTCACATCTGTGTCGCAGGCCGAGCCAAAATTTAGAGAGTTATTAGGATCTATAGTTGATGTCCAATAAAATCCGTTAAAAGCCGGATTTAACGCAGAAACATTCCTTATCATATCCATCTCTGGCTGTGACGGAAGATACCAATTATCATATCCATCCAGGATCAGGTCGAAGCAATATTTAGCTGCGAGGGCGTCATCACCTAAATAGCTAACCATTAGCGCCGTGTTTTCATTACCCTCAGAAGACACTGCATCGCTCATATATTCACTTACAACATTGATAGAAATACGAGGATCACCAGCAGGATTACCACTGCAAGTCGGTTCATCTGGATTAGTTGTACAACCAGCCTTTTGTACTATTAATTGACCATCAGCTGGTCCACCACCAGGGCCTGTGCAGTCGGCGATCATATACCCTCCGCCACTGTCCTGTCCTGCCGAACAACTTCCATCTATTGTTTCAGCATGTAGATAGGCTTTGTGTGAAAGGGTACCGTCACTCACAGTTAAATAAGCACCCCAGCTACCGGGGACAGATGACACGGCACCTACTGAGAGTGTACAGCTATTAGCTTCCGAGGCTTGAAGAGAGACACCTGACAAACAGCTTGAGCCGGTCGGGTCAAGCTGAAACCTGCTTTTGAATGCACCTGTTAGGTAAGTTGATACATCCGTGGAGAGGACTGCCGAGTTAGAACTGCCTTTGTTTGTGACAGTAATGGTTCTGAAAGGCGAGCTTCCGCCCGATATTTCAAAATCAAAGCTGTCCGCGGGGCTGAATTTGAAAATAACTGTTTCCGAAGTTTCATTTAACGCTCTCCAGTTTCCACCATTACAGACTTCAAACTCATCTGTGGAACTGTTGAAGCGCACATTTGATACATCGGCAGGGTCGCAAGACGAGCTTCCATCATTATCGGCAAATTTATAGCCTTCGCTCTCAAGCGTTGGCGCACTCGCCAATGGCAGCCNATTACCTGCCCCGTCACAACGCACAATGATATTGGAGATATCATCAAAATAAAGTTTATTAGCATCATTAACGGAATCACAATCTGCGGCGCTTGTCGATGCCTGTGTCCCGATAGTAATACCTCCAGAGAACTCGATACTCTTATCTATTTCTGCGGTTGAAGTATCATCCGGTTTTATTTCCCACAATCCGCTACCCGATGCTGCGGCCTCTCTGTAAGTATACGAAAGAATTATATCATCAGCGCCAGTCGTTTTGACCACTAATTCCGTATCCGGGATGTTATCGGCATTTGCATCAACAAAGGCCGAGCATGTCGTATCGAATTCACGGTCAGGGCCTGCTGATATAACAGCAAGTACTGTATCGGACGCATCTGGCGGACCATTTAATCTCCGTTCCGTTCCAGACCCGTCAGAATCACAAGCGTCCTTACCGTCTGCAAGCTGGTAAGGCCCACCATTCCACACGCAATAACCATAAGGTGATCCCCAAGGATCTTGCTTTGATGCACCAATCGTATCGGGTAAATTTCCGCCCCCAACAGGTTTAAGGTTTACGTCCGCTTGGGCTTTATATTCNGCAGCTTCTACAAATCCATCGCCGTCACAATCGCCTTGATCAGCGGCCATTGCACTGTCGGTTGTCACGATTTTAGAGGTCATCATCATCTGGGATTCCGCAACCGATATATTGGATACGGTTTTAGAGGTTTTCAGAGGACCTTGCACAACAGTCATAGTGGATACGCCCAATACGCCAAGAAATGCAACAGCCCCGAACAAGGCAAAAATCATGTTACCTGATTGGTTATGAGGATACATCTTTTCAAATATTCTTATCATGGGTCGGTCACCTCTACTGGAGATGAAACAGTGCCTGATGTGGAGCCGTTCCCTAATCTACCATTTGACGCAGCCCCCCAGCACCATGCGGTTCCATCTGATTTTATTCCACAACTATGCTCTGAACCAAGAGAAATGCTGTCCCAATTTCCTGTTCCCGAAACCTGCACCGGATTTTCTTTAGACGATGTTGTTCCTCCATCGCCAAGTTGATGAGATGATGCAGCCCCCCAACACCAGGCTGCTCCACCTGCTTTGATCGCACAACTATGAGAAATCTCTGGCCCACCACTCGCCAATTTTGCCCAGCTTACTCCTCCACCATCGTCGATCAGTGCAGGTATATCTGAATCCCATGCAGAACTTCCATTACCAAGCTGGCCATCACTGTCACTTCCCCAACACAATAAGGAATTGTCACTTTTTATACCGCAACTATGTGCTTCTCCTGAAAAGACATCTATATATCCTTGTGTTCCCGATACTTGGCCGGGCGTATCCTGATTTCCTCCGGCACCGTTTCCGAGGTTTTCCTGACCATCTTCTCCCCAGCATTTAATTATGTTTCCACTGGTTAAGCCACATGTATGAGACCAACCACCTGAGGCAATCTTTATCCAGCTGTCCCCACCAGAGACCAGAACCGGATCTTCTTGGGCAGTTGTTCCCGCCCCGTTCCCAAGCTGATTGGCGGTATCCTTACCCCAACACCAGGCGGTCCCACCAGTCTTGATTCCGCAAGAATGATCACCACCAAGGCTAACATCTATCCATTTGCTGCTTCCGGTAACTTCGGTAGGGATGTTTTGGTCTTCCCAAAGAACAGATCCGTTACCAAGTCTACCATCATTATCGTTACCCCAACACCATAAGCTATCGTCACTTTTTATAGCGCATGTATGACTTGATCCCGCCGAAATCCTCTTCCACTTTCCACCCCCGGCAACAGCCTGAGGCGTACTAAAATTACCAGTTGAGGTATTATTACCGAGTTTTCCGCTTGCAGCCTCTCCCCAACACCATGCATTTCCATCTGCCGTTATACCGCAAGTATGTGTCTTACCTGAACTAATTTGCGACCAACCACTAACATCAACCTTCGGACCGAAGCAGTAGTAGTTTCTTAAAGCCGCACAAGGTTGTGATGAACTGTGCCTAATCCATCTGTGATCGAAATGATTAACATTTCCTAATGTCGTGCTACCTGCAACACTGGTGTAATCCTGACAGGTTCTACTGAGTGAACTACTTTCTTTTCTTAAGCTTGACAATGATGCGGTCCTGACCATGGAATATTCATTATTAACCTCATCTGCAACATAAGCAGTTCCATCAGCGTAATAGTTAATTACATCTTGTATCTCACCTGATGAAAGCTCATTAATATCATTCGCGATTACATCATCATTCATATTATATATTGTTGTAGAGAATGGGCTCAAACGGTCACGCGCATCTATTGTGGAAGTTGAAACAAGAGCTTTATAGTCTGCAAAATTACTAATTCCTGCGGTTTGCGCCTCTGTCTGACATATGCTGTCTACACCTGCCAAGCCTCCATTGTCACCATTATATAGATTCTCGGTTACAAAGATGAGTGTTTCATCCGCAGGGTCTAATGCATGTATTTTTACTGGTATAATGTCAGCGCCACTTGTCAAAGATGCATCTGTTGTCGTACCCGCAGCACCAGCCGTTGCAAGTACAGTAACATCAACAGTTGCCTCCGGAGTAAGACTTATAGATGTACCGTTACCTTGGCTTGTTGTAAGTGTAGGTGAACCGTCTCCGGAAATAGACAAGAAAATATTTTGGTTGAAACCAGTAACTTTAAAGTCATAGCTACCTTGTGTATTCGCGTCTGTGTAAATATTGATTTCTGGAATTGAACCGAATACGGCTTCCGATGATAAATAATACTCTGGGTTTGTATCGGTTGGCGGAGGTGTAGCTCCCGAATTATGTCTTCGCGCACATCGTGCAGAATAAAAATCACCTGTCTTGGCTGTTGAAGCTCCACCATCATTAAAGTTTTTCAAAGCATATGGTTTTCTTATTCCATCATGTGCAATTGTATCTATCCAACTGGAGGACGCATATAACTGTTTTGAAGAATCCTCACCACCATAAAACTTCGCTCTTATTAAACTATTAGAGTATATCTGGGTGATAAGCTCATCTTTTGAAGGTAAAAACCAATCTGTATAGCCATTTAAATCCAGCGCTAAGCAATATTCAGCCGCAGGATAAACTCCAGTTGCACCATTAAGGTAGGTGCCTATTCTGTCAGTGGCTACTTTCCCCTCTATACTTGATAATGTCGCGTAACCAAGCACTGCTTGCGGTGCCAGATATGTATCGTCTGAATAGTTTCCTGAACAAGTCGGGTTATTAGTGTTTGTGCCACACCCTTCTTCCTGAACAATCAATTGTCCGTCACCGGGGCCACCATCAACACCAGTGCAATTTCCGACTATATAGCCACCTTCAATGTAATCCCCGTTCTGGCAAACAAGCCCCGTACTTTCACCACTTAAATAAACAATAACACTGTTAGTACCATCAGTTACTGTGAGATTTGCACTGTAGCTCATATTTCTGTCGGCCTTGGCGCGAACATCAATCTGACATGATCCTGTATAAGCGGGGAGATATACATTATCATCACAAGTTGAACTGGCCCAATCTATTTCAAAATTCTCGGGATTTGTACCTCCCAGATAGGCTGAGTAATCTTTGCTTATATATTCCGAATCCAAACTGCCGATGTTACGCACAGTAAAAGTTGTGTAGTCACTGTAACCAAAAGGGCACTCACCAGCATTACACGGACCGGCTATATCCATATTATAATCAGCATGAGGTGGCGCTGATAAAGTCGCGGCAGCATCAAAACTATCATTCACAGTCCATGCAGATCCATCACATGTCTCCACTTTATTCAAGGCTGTGTTGTAACGAATTTCACCTTCGTTACTTGGCCCGCAAGCAGATGTTCCGTCATCCTGTTTGAGATAACCCGCTTCTCCGGATCCACCACCGAGAACTGATTGCCAGTTTCCAGCACCGTCACAACGGACAACTTGTTTTTCAACATCATCGAAATAGAGTCTGTTGACATCTTCCGGCCCATCGCAATCATCAGCCGAAGTGGACGCAACTGTTCCCATACTCATTCCGCCTGCGAACTCGATTGTCTTATCTATTTCTGCTGTTTCGCTATCGGCAGCTTGTATAGACCATAACCCTCCTCCATATGAAGATGCCTCTTCATATGTATATGAAAGGACAACGTCATCTGATCCGGCATTTTTGCTTATCATATCAGTTGTATCATCGACATAAGCACTGCAGGTCGTTTCAAACTTCCGGTTTTTACCCGCTGATATAAGTGCCACTACAGGCATGGTTACATTAGGTTGGCCGTTTAGCCTTTGTTCAGTTGCATCTGCATTATCATCACATGCCGCATTGGCACCCGTAACAGCCGCCCCACCATTCCACACACAATATCCGTATCTTACGCCCCACGGGTCAGTTACGCTTGCGCCAAGTGCATCAGGATAGTATCCGCCGCCTATTGGGGCATCACCTGCGCCCGCATCCTCGTACTCAATTGGTTCGACCATTCCATCACCATCACAATCACCACCATTTGGAAGTGCTGCGGCCTGTCGTATAGCTACATTTGAAGCCACCCTCATCTGATATTCAGCCATTGAAACGCGCGATACATTTACTGATGAAGTTAAAGGACCTTTCATGTAGGAGGTCGTTGCCACACCAAGCACACCCATGAATGCGACAGCCGCAAACAAAGCCATGAATATATTGCCTGATTGGTTGTTAAATTTCATTTTCTTCATACATATCTCAAAAATTTCAATTTTTAATCAATCACTTGTACAGGGCTTAGACGATTTTCAGTATCCCCATCTCCCAACTGACCATTAAGACCATAGCCCCAACACCATGCAGTCCCATCTGTTTTGATTGCACAACTGTGACGTGACCAAGAGGAACTTTGAATCCAAGTTGCCCCACCATCATCTAATGGTGAAGGTGAGTGTTGACTTCCTGATGATGTACCGTTTCCTAAAGAGCCTAATGATGTCGATCGTCCCCAACACCATCCGGAACCATCTGTTTTGATACCACAGCCATGATAATTTCCACTACCTATTGTAGCCCAACTATCTCCCCCCTCTACCTCGGTTGGGGAAATTTGAGTTCCGGTTATTGCTGCACCATTACCCAACTCTCCAAAGTTATCATATCCCCAGCACCACGCACTATCATCGTCTTTAATACCACATGTGTTATTAGCTTTGACCGCAACGATTTCAGACCATGTTGCACCGCCGTCATCTAACGCCGTAGGAGATGCCAGAACATCTGATTCAGTTCCACCATTACCTAGGCTACCATAACTCTCGGTCCCCCAGCACCAACCTGATCCGTTCGTTTGTACTCCACAGGCATATTTTTCACCGACACTTATAGATGACCACGTAGCGCCTCCATCGTCCAATGGGTACGGCTCTGCATGACCCGTACTAGTTGCTCCATCCCCAATTTGTGAATAATTGTCAGCCCCCCAGCACCATCCAGACCCGTCCGCTTGGATACCGCAGCTACTTCTATCACCAGCGGATATGTCCAGCCAAGTAACACCACCATCATTCACCCTAACCGGCACAGGTTGGTTATAAGGGGAACTTATACCCAAACGACTATATGAATTATCCCCCCAGCACCAGGCAGTACCATCATTTTGAATACCACAACTATGTGAAACTCCTGCGGATATTTTACTCCATGTTGCACCGCCATCTTCAACAGCGACAGGGTTTAGATAGCTCCCAGATGTCTCGTTATTACCCAATCTGCCTGATCCAGCGCTCCCCCAACACCATGCAGATCCATCGTCTTTGATACCGCAGGTATGTCCGTCACCTACAGAAACCTGCAACCATGCGCTTACATTAATAAAACCTGAAGCCGTTCCAGATAATGATGCTGTTGCAACTGAACCGCTGTTAGGATCAGTAACAGTTAAAGTCCCAGAATAAGTACCATTATCTTTTCTGTACCCGACAACGTCAAGAACACAGCTTTGCCCTGGTGCAAGAATAATACCATCCTCGCAGGTTGAACCCGAGGACTGAACTTTGAAACTATCCGAGTCCACACCTGCTATGTAATTGTCTTTATTTGTTGAAAGTACACCTGTTGGAACTGATCCTGTATTAGTCAAAGTAAAGGTTTGACCCGAGCTGGAAAATTTATAAGGACAAAGTCCACCTGAACATGGTCCTGTTACATCTAATGTGCCAGTAGAAGGTGATAGTGCCAGCTCGGCATATGTCCCCTTAATATCCAAAGAACGCCATTCGCTTGAATAACAAACCTCAACAGCATTTATAGACGTATTGTAACGTATTTTTCCTGCGTCATCGGATATGCCATCACTATCTAAATCTATATAGTCACAGGTGGATGTTCCCACATCTTCCAAAAGTGATAAAACCTCTATCCCCCCTTCGCCGGAGACATCATCCCACCCCCCTAGGCCATCACAAGCCTGGATTTTATTTGTCATTGTATTGTAACGCAGACTGTTAATATCTGATGGGCCACAGGAGGCTATACCATCTTGTGTACCCATTATAACACCACCCGCTACATTGAGGTTTCGGCCTATTGTCGCCTTTGTTGCGTCATCGGATTTTAAAGCCCATAACTCACCGCCACTGGACGCGGCTTCGCGATAGGTATAAGTCAAAATAACGTCGTCTGATCCATCTGGTTTTGAAACCATGTCGTTGTCTGGTACAGTGTCTGCGTTCCCGTCAATAAAGTTGTTACACTCTGCATCAAAAACTCTATCAGGTCCGGCAGAAACAATTGCAATTGCCGGATAAACTGGCGTAGGAGAACCTATAAGCCGCTGTTCTGAAGCAACACCATCTTCATTACATGCCGCAATACTGTCGACCGTATTTTGGGCTCCGGCGTTCCAAGAACAGTAACCGAAGGCAGTTCCCCAGGGATCAGTTTTAGTGACACTAATTTTATCAGGAATTATACCGCCGTTAATCGGGGCATTAGAAGCACTGGCAGCGACTTTCCATTCAGTTGGCTCGACATATCCGTCTTGGTCACAATCTCCCTCATCCGGATCAGCAACGCTATCTAAAGTAATCATTTGCGCCACTACCATTAACTGGGTTTCAGCCATGGACAAACGCGACACATTTACCGATGACGACAAAGGCCCTTTTACAAAAGTTACAGCTGTTGCGCCGAGCAAACCAAGCAATCCTACAGCAGCAAAAAGCGCAAGGAATATATTACCTTGCTGCTTCCCAGACTGGGAAATAAAACAATATTTTACGGCTTGTTTGACACTATCAAAGCACACGCTTTTCTATAATCCTTTCCCCTCTTTTTCTCATCCCCATAATAGTATACAGCACAAAAAGTATAGAGAAGCTTAAATTATTGTTCCTTCAACAACTTTTTTAGAAAATACCTCTGCAGAAAATCATCCCTTGAGGTCAAACAAATTTTCATTTTTCAACGAAAGAAGCCTTACAAGGGAAAAAACCTTTTCATAGCGCGCCTCAATATAGGCAATACGCGCCTCAACCAGATCTTGCTCTATATCCAGGCTTTCCTGCAATGGCCTCTCTCCAAGCTCCACTTCAGTTTGGATACCTTCGCGCGCCTCCTGAATGGCTTGTATTTCTTTTGTACGCCCCTCAAGCCTTCTTAAAGAGTTGTGATATTTATTCCAGAGTGATCTGGCCTCAGAAAGGAGGTTTGTTTTTGTTTCCATCATGATATCCTTTTGCTGCTCTGAATTGTACTCAGCTTGCCGGGCACGTGACCGCGTAGCCCCCGCCTGATAAAGTGGTACGGACATACGAAGCCCGATTGTTTGAACCTCGCTTTCGGGAATTATGCCGGTAATGGACGGTTTTGAAGCCACAAAACAAATCATCCGCATGAAAAAAGAGGGCTTTGTTAAAGCCGATCTACCAATCATTGCATTAACCGCAAATGCGATGGAAGGAGACCGCGAAAAATGTCTTAAGGTTGGCATGGATGATTATCTTTCAAAGCCCGTTAGAAGTAAGGATTTAATTGAAAAAATAGTATATTGGTCAGGAAAGAAGAAAAATTATGCCGGTACAGGGGGAAAAGCTGAAAACCAAGTTCATTCCGATGTACATACCGACAGCAATTTAAAAACTTTTAAGGTTCCAAACAATCGAAGTGGAATTGTCGATGAGAAAGCTGTCAAAGAGTCCAAGGCTATCTTTAAATCCAAATATAAGACAATTCTCGATTATTTTATGGAAGATGCAGAAAATTACATTCATCAAATGCAGGATGCTATTAAACAAGATACTCCGATGGATATTATCAGACCTGCGCACACCCTAAAATCTACAAGCAAGCGCATGGGTGCTATTAGACTTTCCGACGCGGCATTTACTATTGAAAAAATAGCTAAGTCACTCGAAGATAGTGAAAATGCCACTGAAATGGCTAACCTCAAAAAACAAGTAGACGAAATGTTTTTTATTTTTGAAGCCACAAAATCGCATTTTCAGCAAAACAACACAGGTGAGCAATAATATTTTTTTATTGACACCCTTTTCATAACATTGTTAGCTATTTTTATAAAAATAATAATATCGGGAGATACACGTGGCTGACGATGAGAAAGAGGGAAAACCCTCTAAATTTAGCCCCAGAAAGAAAAAGATTTTAGCGGGACTTGCTGCTGCAGGCGCTGTTGCTGGTGTTTTCGCACTTAGTGCTTCCCAAGAAGAACAGCAGCAAACTATAAATCAAATCTCCTGGTCACAATTCGTGGATAACGCTGAAGAAGGAAAATACTCCAGATTTATTATTCAGGGTGAGAATGTTACTGGTGTGCTCTCAGATACAAATAGCAGCTCTGATAAGATAACCCAAATCATGAAATCGCGAGCACCTTCCGGCGAAATTGCCTATTCAGATATCAACCCATATGGTGACGTAATTATATCTGAAGTAAAAGAGCCCACTGATTTTTTTGAACTTTTTTTTCGCATAGCTATCATAGGCGCTATAGGCTTTATGATTTTTAGTTTTATTAGAAACCGAAAAAAGGCTTCTAACACTAATGATCCTTTCCAAAATCAGATGGCAAAGTCCAAAGCCAAACTAGTTGAAGAGCACCACGACAAAAAAACTTTTGCCGATGTTGCAGGCAACGAAGAAGCCAAGTTTGAAATGCAACAAATGGTAAATCTTCTAAAAGATCCCGACACCTACGCACAATTCGGCGGCACAATCCCAAAAGGTGCGCTTCTAGTCGGACCGCCCGGGACTGGAAAAACTTTAATGGCTAAATCTGTAGCCGGAGAGGCAGGTGTCCCCTTTTTTACAGTTTCAGGATCTGAATTTACCGAAATGTTTGTGGGCGTTGGCGCTGCACGCGTCCGTGATATGTTTGAAGAGGTTAAGAAAAACGCACCCTGCATACTTTTCATTGATGAAATTGATGCGCTTGCGAAAAAACGTGGCTCCGGCGCTTCAATGGGGAACAGTTCAGAAAGTGACCAGACCCTTAATCAGCTACTTGTGGAAATGGACGGTTTTGAAAAGGATACAGGTGTAGTTATCCTTGCTGCAACAAACCGCCCCGATGTACTTGACCCCGCTATTAAACGCCCAGGACGCCTTGACCGCCAGATCGTGGTCGATGCACCGGATGTAAACGGGCGTGTAAATATTCTTCGCATCCACACACGTAACAAACCCATAGACCCTAATATAAACTTTCGTAATATAGCCCGAGGTATCCCGGGTATGACAGGTGCAGACATTGCCAGCATGGCTAATGAAGCCGCCCTCATAGCCGCAGAGAGATACAAAGCGGCTGGTGGTAAACAGTCTCAGTTTAACCCAAATTACATTACAGAAATTGATTTTATAGAAGCCAAAGACAAGGTATCCATGGGGCCTGCAAGAAAATCTATGGTCATGTCCCGGCCCGAGCTTGAAAACACGGCATATCATGAAGCTTGTCACGCCTTCATGGCTCTGCATGAGCCCCACGCCGATACACTTGAAAAGCTAACCATCGTGCCCAGAGGAATGGCCTTGGGAGTTGCTTTCTTCCTTCCTGAAGAAGGTGGTTTAAGAAATACAAAGGCGCAGTTTATTGCACAATTGCGTGTAGCCGTTGCAGGACGAATTGGTGAAGAAATTCTAAACGGGCAATATATGATCACTCCGGGTGCGGCAGGCGATATACAACAGGCCACCAACATAGCCCGCAAAATGGTAACAGAATGGGGTATGAGCGATAAACTTGGTATGGTGAGATATACTGGCGCATCAGGGGCCGGTTATCTCGGACATGAAAACGGAATGGCTACAGGATCGCAAGCAACTCTGGATTTAATAGATCAGGAAGTTAAAAACTTAGTTGATGAGGCCTATTCCTATTCCAAAAAAGTTCTGACAGACCCTAAAAATCTTGAGCAAATTAAAAAATTGGTGGACGAATTACTTGTCAAGGAAACCATTGACGGCCGGGAAGCGCGGGAAATGCTTGATATAAACACTCTAACCGATCCCTATTCGGCAAGCATGGAACCTTCCCTGATACATCGTGCTCCATCCATTTAAATAATACATTATTATAAAAAGGTAATTTTATGTCTGATACAATAGCAGCTTTACAGGAATTTCATGAGGGCAACCTAGGTGATTTCAGCGCCGCACGACATAAAGCATTAACACAGATAAAAGCTCTTATAAAACTCGATGCATCTGCACATTCAGATCAAGTTGCTAAGGATTACATTAGCATGGATCAAAAAGAGCCGCTTCAAGCCGTGCGACATACCATTCTTCATCCCGCGCTCGATTTGTTTGACACACAGCTGCAAACAGCAATGGATGCCCTTTTGAAAGATGTTACTTTATACGACCTTCTGAACGTTGAAAAAATTGAGCGTCATATCAATATTACGGATGGCGATGCAGCCGCGGGGCAACGCTCAGCTGCTTTAGATTCACAATATATCCTGTATAGCCTCGATACCCCCCTACTTGTTGGGATGGCACGTAAAAACTTTCCCGTTCCACCAGAAATATTAGAGGAAGTTACAGACGAGAAAATAAATCGTATGTTGTCCTATGGGTTTGCTGTATGGCGCGATATATGTCTTAGCAGAATTGAGTCTGCGTTGATAGTTAAAGCAGATACACCGAAAACAGTCTGTATAGATGGCGGAGAGCCACAACAGATGCCCCGTCCCAGTAAAATAGAGGTGTGGGGGAAAATTACTGATGAAACAAATAAATTTACTTACATAAATGAAAAAGTTTCGAAAAGCTGGCCATCCAATGATCAGTCGGGCGGTTTTTTCAATATTCAACTACCTGCGCAAAAAGAAAAACAAACAGTACCAATGCCAGAAAATACTACAGTTGGTTTTGTCGAAGGTTTCACGGTCGGTTTGCATGAAAGCATACTTGAATTGCAACAATCCCATTTCAATCTTTTCCTTGGCAAAACGAAAAATTATATGACTGAAATGAACCTATCTACTTATTGGGCTGACCTAGTAAAAAGCACTGCCAGCAATGCTTTTGATAATTTGCGTTACCAGTCTATGCTGTTACTTAATTCAGGAAAAGCTCACGGTGAGGGAACAAGCTTTGAAGATGGTCAGAAAGCCGCAAAAAAGTGGATCCTTCAACAAATAGAAACTTTGTCGTTGTCCGGTTCTTTATCTGAAGATAAACGAGCACTTACCGCACTAAACAAGCTAAGTGCATTCTGGCAAAGTCAGTTGACGGAAAGCACTGGTATTACCTTGGCTGAGCCAGCTTAAAACAATAGATTTTTGTAGCGTATATCTGCTATAACGCCCGAATGTCACTAAAAATCGGCTCTATAAATATCTGTGACCCCGTCTTATTAGCACCTATGTCGGGTATAACAGATCTACCTTTTCGCAAGCTCGTAAAGAGGTATGGGGCAGGTCTGGTCATATCTGAAATGATTGCCAGCCGTGCCATGATTGAGGAAAGCTGTGAATCACTTAAAAAAAGTGAAAATTGTGCTGAAGAGTTTCCTATGGCCGTTCAACTTGCAGGCTGTGAACCTGATGTAATGGCAGAGGCTGCACGCATGAATGAAGCAAGGGGTGCAGCGATTATCGATATCAACTTTGGTTGTCCTGTTAAAAAGATCGTCAAGAAGTTTGGCGGATCGGCTCTCATGAAGGACGAAAAACTGGCCATAGAGATAATGGAGGCTACCGTCAAAGCGGTTAAAATCCCGGTTACTGTTAAAATGCGCCTAGGTTGGGATTGGGATTGCCTTAATGCCCCTACACTTGCAAAGGCCGGTGAGGAAGTTGGCATTCAGATGGTCACGGTGCATGGGAGGACAAGAAATCAGCTTTACCAAGGAAAAGCTAACTGGGAAACCATTCGATCAGTTAAAGATGTTATAAAAATCCCCCTTATTGTAAATGGAGATATTTCCACACCACAAGATGCAAAGGAAGCAATGCGTGTCTCAGGAGCAGACGGCGTCATGATTGGACGCGCAGCGCAAGGTAAGCCCTGGTTGCTTCATCAGATCATTGAATATATTAAGAATGGGAAAGTCCCTGATGCGCCTGGTCTGGCAGAGATAAGGTCCCTTATTAAAGAGCATTACACTCATATATTAGATTACTATGGCACGCAAAGGGGTGTGGCTCTTGCGCGAAAACATATAGGCTGGTACTGCGCAGGAATTCCTAATTTCAATTTATTCAGGTCAGAAATCAACAAGATAACCAATCCTGATGAGGTTCTCTCAAAAATTGATGATCTTTTCCTACAGGCAGCCTAAAAGCTATTATACAGTCTGCTTAGTTCTCTGCCGATGCGCTTTGGACAGTTTCCAGTTCAACCGGCTCTATTTCACAAGAAATTGTCCAGTTAGACGCTTCACGACAGAATTCGACACTTTCTTCCAATCGACCACGCCCTATAAAGTAAGCATATATAATTTCACTATCTAAAGTATCTTCAAATTTTATAGGGATCATTTGTGCTCTTAAACGATCAGGTAAGCGTTTTATCTGAAGTCGGCGAAGAAGTGAAAGTAGTTGCGAGTCATCTTCTTCGTTAACACGCACGATATAGAAAGGTGTGGAGGCGATATTTTGTCCTCCCTCCGCAATCCTGTAAATTTTCTTGGACTTAATATTTAATTCGGGTGCATCGTCATAGAGGGCGATGTTCTTCCCATAAAAAACGGGCCCGTCATATCCAACATCAATATACTGAACGGCCGCCTGCCCCACTTCCAGATCTTTCTGATCATCCGGAGCCACCAGCATCGCATAACGCCCGGGAGGAACTTTGGGAAATACGAAGAAACCATCTCCTGCAGTTTCCGTAGTTATAACTTTCCTCTGACGGCCTTCCAATGGAACCAGCTGGACCGTAACCAGTCGTGCCGCACGCGGTGCATCATCATTATAATTCCTGTATATAGAGACGGTACCATCAATTTCTCCGGCAAGTTGTATAGGGAAATTAATTTCAGGCATGGAACCAGCACGGGGGAAAATCGAGTATCCTTCATTAGCAGAAAACATGAAAGCGTCTGGCAGAGTTTCCTCATCAACATGGATATCTGTAGCTTTTCCTTCGTTTAAACCTTTTACAAGGGCATAGCCTTTCTCATCTGTAAGGGCCCGTCTTTTTATATTTATACTTTCAACAACGACCTCTGGCAAAGGTTCATCATCCCCGTCAAAAATCATATTTCCGTTTTTATCGAAGAAAACAAAGCCTGATGCATAACCACGACCGATTAGGCGATCACTTGTAAACAAAGGCTCTTCATCAGGGGGATCATCTACTATTGAAGTGTTTAAAGCTACACCTACACCGTAGCCCCCCTGATTATCTTTTTCAACATATGGGGTAAGTCTGAAATTCTCGTTTAAATAATTAAGGTTTAATCTAGCTGTAGTGAGATCAAGACTTGGTTCGTGATCAACAAATAAATCACCTGAGAAATTCAAGGTAGGACGGTAAGTGATTTGAGAGAACACACGCTGTAACTCGTGGTCGGGAACAACTTCATAGTTAAAACCTCCACGTGCGAGCCATTTACCAAAATTCCCTCTGACGGAAAGAGTATTATTCACCCTTTCAGCATCAAAATCGGAATCATCCAAATTAGTGTTAAAATTTGTCACATCATTATTTTGATAAACCAGATTATTACTTACGTTTACGCGGCCAAAATTATTGGCTACTGCCAAATTCGCGCGCGTAACAGTTCCACCATCTGCTGTCTTACTATACAAACCTGCGGCCTGAACAGTCGCGCGATCGCCTATTGGTGGAATAAAGTTTCTTCTGACATTTGCACTAAGCTGCATGACTGAAGGATTTTCAGAACCATCCGGATTATATTCTTCGGTATTCACACGGCCGTTTACAATCGTGTCCCATCCGAAGATATTCCGTCTTGCCCCAAGCTCTGCTGCGGTTTCCCCGTCTTTATCCACCCCTAGATCGCCATCTATAATGGTACTGCCGATAATTTTATTAAATCCACCTGCTAGAAATGCTTGGCTTTCGCCCTGTGTTTGTCTGGCGCGGAAACCTGCGTAAGCCAAAACATCACCAAGGAAGAAATTGTAACGTCCTGCAACATGTGGTGTGCCTACATCTTCGTCATTATTTTCACGTGCATTATAAAGCTGCTGCTCCGCAAGAGTGGAAGAAAATGTATATGTATTTTGCTGAGTTGAAAGTAATGCTTCTGTTACAGGAACATTTACAGTATCAAACCTGATTTGTCCTTGTGGACCATAGAAGAACAACTCAAATATATTATCGCCAGCGAAAAGTTCAATATCATTAAATAAGTAACGGCCGCTCTCATCGACTGTTATAACATCAATTAAAATACCGTTGCGGTACAATTCAACATCATATCCCGGTATAGCGTCTCCACTAATATCTGTTGTGCTAAAGTCATCAATCTCCAATGGATTATTAGTCACAGACACACCGACTTCCTGACCACTGTCACCCGTAAGTGGTAAATCAACAGTATCTGTATCACCCAAAACATATTCACGGGCTTTCAAAGGCCCCAATAGTTTGGGCTCTTCCGATTGCCTGCTTAATCTGGCAACCACGTTATTTAAACCATATTCGTTGCTGAAGTTCACTTGGGTATATGCTTTATGTTGTAATACGTCACCTTCAGCTACTGCCGTGGAAAAAGTTCTGTTAAAAGCTTCTTCTGAATTGCGAGTGCGCCGTTTTGAGGCAGAGAGCGATAAATCGAGAGTGTTGATATCAAAATTCTTATAAGGAATATCTTTGCGAGGTAATTCAGCGCGGTTCCTGCCACCATAGCCGAATCTCCGATTTTTTCTGTTTTCCGCAGCTATTCTGGGTAAAGGATACTCACTATCTATAAGAACGTATTGCTGTCCTATATCAAAATCCAAATCGAGTGCAAAAATACTTTCCAGAAAGCCTTCACGGAAATAAAGCTCACCATTTTCAATAAATGTGTTTTCTTCATTGAGATCATAAGCCTCGCCGCGGGAAATAATTTTTCTTTCTTCATAGTCCAGACCAAAGCTCCAGTCTTCGCGTAAAAACCAACCCTGGGCAGTGTAATTTTCATCATCGTAGTCTATTGCAAAGTCGAGGACAGAGATCATATCAAGAAATGAAAGGTAAATTCCCCCCTGCCTTTTCACAGCAAGAATATCAATATCAAATACAAGTTGGTCGATTTTGGGGCGAAATAGAAGATTCTGCCCGTCGGGTATTATTGATAAAGGTGTTGTATCTGCTTCAACAGGACCTGCAAATTCTTCATCATTAGCTTGTAACTTCGGTGCGACCCTTTGGAGAAATTGCTTGGCAATAATTTTCAACTTATTGTCTGCAATCTCGGTGTTTTCTACGGCTGCATTTACAGGTTGCGCAGAATAAACTCCTGCACAAACAATAACGGTCGTGTAAACCAAAAAGCTTTTTAAACGGCGAAATGCCATAGGTTGTATTCAATATAAAACGATTAATCGTGCCCGAACGGGCGCTAGATATAAATAAGAATACGTGTTTTGGAGTTTGTTAGCAATATATTAGTAATTTAATGATTTAATTAATAAAGCGGGTGGAAGAATTTAACTCGAATTAAAATTAAATATTATTCATTAGCGTTTTGTTAACTAATATAATATTATAACTAATAGAAGTTAAAACTACATCTAAATAAAATCATTAAAGAAGGAGTCTAATAATGATTGGTTCAAAAACTAAACTTTTCGCATTGGCAGCTGCAGCTGCTGTAATTTTCACGGCAGGAACGGCCACCGCACAGACAGTGTCTGTAACGGCTGATGCTGTTGTGCAAAACACACTAACACTTACAAAGAACAGTGACCTGAACTTCGGTACAATTACTGCACTTGGTGACGATGCTAACACACAGTCAGCAACATATCACGTTAATCCAGACGGCTCACAGGATGCTCCTGTAAATGCTGGTCTAGCCCAGATTGCTGTTATTGATGCTTCAGCTGTAACAGCTGCTGACATTGACGTTGCAGATGGTGCACCTGGTGCGACTATTAACGTCACAATTCAGAACGTTACTGACCTGACAGACGGTACAGACACACTTCTATTGAATGGCTTTGAAACAAGCTATAATGGTGGTGCTGACGTAGCTCGTACAGCAGGTACACCTTTTACAAGAACATTCGTAGGTCCAACAGATAATCTGTTGATCGGTGCTTCAGTTGAAACAGCCGGTGATGGACCTCTTGGAGATGGTAACTACTCAGGCGGCTTTGACGTTGTCTTTTCTTA
>NZVS01000082.1 GCA_002701555.1 Alphaproteobacteria bacterium
ATCAAACATCAGAATTGATGTAAAAGATGATGTGCCGATTGCCCGTGATGATGCGGCAAGCATTCCAAACGGTTCAAACTCAACATCCGGAAACGTGCTGACAAATGACAGCGACAATTTCGATGATGGTGCAGTTGTCACAAAAGTGAGCTTTAATGGTACAGAGTACAACGTACCTTCAAGCGGTGTAGTGACAGTAAACGGTGACCACGGTGTGTTGCAGTTGAGAGCAAATGGTAATTACACCTATACCTCCAACAACAGCACAACAGGTACAGACCAGTTTACTTACACAATGCGTGACTATGATACTGACACAGACACAGCCCAGCTGAACCTGACAGTCGGTGACATCGATACTGTTCCTACATTGGATAGAGAAGTTATTAATCTTGATGAAACCAATCTGGATAATGGCATTATAACGTTTAATGGTAACTTTGACGGTGACTTCAAGTCGGATGGCCCAGGTTCATATGAATTTGATGGCAGTTTCACAGCAGCATGTTCGCTGAAAAACGGTCAGTTCACATCTGAAGGTTCTCCTATTAATGTGAACGTAACTTCAAATACGATTACAGGTACAGCCGCTGATGGACGTACAATATTTACGGTCTCTTTGAACCAAACTACAGGAGCATATCAGTTCAAGCTGTTTGACTCTGTTGATCATGCAGACGGTACTAACCCCAATGACATTCTATGCTTTGATATTGGTGTGAAGGCAACTGATGGTGATGGTGATGTGGCATCAAATTCATTCAAGGTTAACATCGCAGATGATGCCGTGAATGCTTATAATGACACATGCCCGGCTTTCGCAGGGTACAGATCCAGAGGTAACGTCATGGCTAATGACAATCTATCTCAGGATGCTGTCAATAAAGTCATAAACATATCAAACGCTATGGGAAGTGCTACGGTAACAGCAGCCGGCGTTATGATTATGGGTCTGTACGGGTCGTTGACAATAAGCCAGGATGGTTCATATGCGTATGTACCAAACACATATGCTTCTGGACAGGATGTATTTACATACAGACTTCAGGATGGTGATATGGATAGTGATACGGCCACTCTGACATTTTCTGTTAACTACGGCTCACCGAGTGCCATAAATGTGAATTCGAATGTGAATACTAATTCGGCTGAAGCAGAGGCAAACTCAGATGCAACTGCGAGCGCAAGTTCCAGATCTTCTGATGTAAACAGCGATGACGATGGAATGAGCAGTTCCAATGTATCTGCGGGAGCAAGCTCGGAAGAGCCGACATCAGCAAGTTCTGCGTCAAATGAACTTGTTCATGGAGCTGTAACGCATGAAGGCACAGAAAACGGAGACGTTATCTTTGGTACTGAGGGTAACGATGTTATCAACGGTAAGGGTGGCGACGACGTTCTTTATGGTCAAGGTGGCGACGACGTCCTTTACGGCGGTGCAGGCGATGACGTTATTTATGCCGGACCTGGGAATGATACAATCTTTGTAGGTGGCGGTGATAATATTGTTCACGGCGGCGAAGGTGATGACATCATCGTGTCGGGTGAAGGGCGTCCTGGTGAGGACTTCGGTACTGATGGCTCAAGCCAGCTTTGGGGTGATGGAGGTGCAGATATCTTCCTCTTCCAGAATAATGGCGGGACTAAAGCAGATCACGTTATGGACTTTAATTCCGGTGAAGGTGATATGCTTGACCTTGGTGACTTCCTTCACAACTATGATCCGCTTACAGGAACAATTGAAAACTTCGTGTTCCAGCGAGAAATGGACGGAAACACAGTGATCTCTGTTGATGTTACCGGTTCAGGAAACTCACAGAATGCGGTTGACCTTGTGGTTCTTGAGAATGTTACCGGAAAACAGCTAGACGAGCTTGTCGCTAATATACAAGCCCAACAGGTTTAAGAATAAAAAGGAAGACGCCCTGAGAGGGGCGTTTTTTTTGACTGTGACAAATTTACAATAGTGGCAGTCATCTAAAAGTGGTTTTAAAGTTTTAGCTTGCGAAAGATAAAGAAAAAGGTCATATATATTATAGATTTGTATGATCTCTCACCTCGAGTAAGCTAGCTAAAAATTTGGATTTTATGACGTCGATATTAAGGAGACGCGAAATGAGAAAAGTAAAAAAGACCTTGCAACTTATGCTTTGCACAGCAGCCATAACAGTTGGAACATATGGTGCGACTAATGCTCAAAATGCAAGTGATGACCTGATAGTGAACACCTTGAAAGAGGCTGTCATAACAGGAATGAAAACCAATCCTGAAACAGGAGTTGTTGAGAATAACCGCCGTGCAACAGATGAAGAACTAAGACAAGCGCAAGCTCTGTATTATCCATCCATAGATGTTGTTGGTGATACCGGTTACCAGTACTCAGATAATATCTCAACACAAAACAGACTTTTCGATGACGATGATGAGGTTCTCTACAAATACCAGATTGGTGTAACTCTTACACAAATGCTTTTTGACGGTTTTGAAACGCAATACGAAAATTCACGTCAATACTGGCGCGTCCGCTCTGCTTCTCACCGTGTTCGCGAAACAGCAGAATTTGTAGGGCTTGATATTATTGAAGCCTATCTTGATGTTGTACGTCAGCGTGAATTATTAAGGATTGCCCAAAGCAACGTTCAACAGCATTTGGATATTATGGGTCAGATCGAGGACGGTGCCGAAGCCGGTCGTTCAACAGATGCCGATCTTGAGCAAGTGCGTGCACGTTTGGCAGCGGCCCGTGCCAATGAAGCTAACGTAATTGAGGCACTACGCGTGTCAGAGGCTGCATATAAGCAGCAGGTTGGCGATTTGCCGGGCGATCTTGAAGTACCGACTGTTCCTGTAGATGCGGTTGAAGCTGATGTAGAGACTGAAGTGAAACATGCTATTACACATAGCCCGACCCTTGATATTTTTGAGGCAGACGTAAATGTTGCTGAAATGGAACGTCGCCAGACACGTTCAACTTATTATCCTCAAGTCGATCTTGAGTTGAACGCCGCAACAGGTGAAAATAATAATGGTATTGAAGCGACTGATAAGAACGCTTCTGCTCTTCTTGTTCTAAACTGGAATCTTTTCCGCGGTGGTGGTGATGTCGCCCGTGAGCGCGAATTAATCTATCGTCACGCACAAGCCAAAGAGCAAAGAAACGATACTTCACGTGCGATTGAAAATGATGTTCGCACAACTTGGGCCAGCATGATTTCTGCTGGTGAACGCGCGCGTCAGTTTTCGGCACAAGCCGCTGCTAACGAGCAGGTTGTAAATGCTTATAAAGACCAGTTTGATCTTGACCGCAGAACTCTACTGGATGTTTTGGATGCGCAAAACGAACTATTCGTTTCTCGTTCAAACACAATCAACAACGAAGTTCTGGAAATGTTTGCAGTCTACCGCTTGCTGGCTCTTAAAGGAGAATTGATGCCAACACTTGATGTTGCGTATCAGGCGGAAGTAGACCCTGACGACAATTACTGATATTATCTCCTGTGAAGGAAAAGAACGTCCTTCAGCGTAATACCTTCATAGGAGTTCACAGTAGATGAGCGATAAAACACAAAAAAAATCTGAAAAGCCTGAAGCCGCGAAAAACAGCAGCAAAGCTATTGATCAAAACCCAGACGCATGGCCATTGGAAGCTGATCGCATGGCCATTCAGGAGCCATTAATAGAATGCCTTCGTATTCTTGCCGGCCATTATGGGCGTCGCACCTCACGTAGCTCCCTGACATCTGGCCTTCCTATTCCTAAAACGGGAATCACACCTCATTTATTCACTCGTGCCGCTGCGCGTGGCGATATGCAATCAAAACTGGTTGAACGCTCGCTGGAAGCCTTGGCTATTTCCGCAAATCTGCCCTGCATCCTTGTACTTGAAGGCAAGCAGGCGTGCATATTGTGGGAAGTCAGGCATAAAAATAAAGTGCCTAAGAAAAAACCTGGCCAAAAACTAGAGTTTAGCGATGAGACGGCTTTTGTTGTTCAGTTTCCCGAGACAGAAGACGAGAAAAAGATCATTACTCTTGGCAAGCTAAAACAATTCTATACTGATTATGCTTTCTTTTTACGTCCAGTTGCCAGAAGCGATGACCGGGCCGGCCCTTCGGAAATAGATACAAGCCGCGATTGGTTTTGGGGGACTTTAAAAGAAAACTGGAAAATTTACCGCGAAGTTTTTGCCGGATCGGCCATGATTAATGTATTTGCACTGGCAAGTACAATTTTTATCATGAACGTATATGACCGTGTCATTCCTAACCAGGCATTCGAAACCTTGTGGGTTTTGGCAATTGGTGTATTTGTTGCGTTCATCTTTGATTTTCTACTTAAAAATTTGCGGGCTATGTTTCTCGATGTAGCGGGGCGACGCGCGGACGTTAAAATATCTGCAAAATTATTTGAACAAATGTTGGGAATGCAACTTGCTTCACGACCTTCAAGTGCTGGTGTACTGGCTGCCAATATGCGCGAATTTGAAACAATTCGCGATTTCTTTACCTCGGCAACAATGGCAGCACTAATTGACCTGCCGTTTACATTTTTCTTCCTGATAATTATTGCCATTATTGGTGGTCCGATAGTGTTCGTTCCACTTTGCGCAGTACCACTTGTTTTACTTGGTGGATGGATATTACAGAAACCAATGGAAAAAATTATCAAGGAATCGCTGCATGAAAATGCGCTTAAAAACGCCCTTCTTTTTGAAACAATTACCGGACTTGAAGCAATTAAAACACAAGCGGCTGAGGGGCATACCCAGCGTAAATGGGAAGAGTTAACGGAAAAAGCTTCAAAAACATCTGTAAAATCACGGAAAGTGGCTGCTTTTGCACTTAATTATTCTGTCTTTATTCAGCAAGTTGCCAGCATAGGAATAGTTATTGCCGGTGTCTATCTTATCAGCAATGCCGTTATTTCCATGGGGGCTTTGATTGCCTGTGTGATTTTGTCGGGACGTGCCATGGCTCCACTTGCCCAAGTTGCCGGACTAATGACGCGTTTTAATCAAAGCTGGCAATCTTACAAACAATTAGAAGAATTGATGCGCAAGCCTGTTGAACGTCCTGCAGGCAAGCATTTTATCTCCATGCCACGTATGGAAGGCAAAATTGAATTTCGTGATGTTGTTTTCCGCTATCCAGGGCAAACTCGACCAGCTTTGCAAAATCTGGACTTTATGATAGAGCCTGGCGACCATGTGGGCGTTATCGGAGCAGTTGGTTCCGGTAAAACGACAATAGAGCGGCTTTTATTGAACCTGTACCAGCCTGAAAGTGGCGCTGTTCTCGTCGATGGTACAGATGTGCGCCAAATTGATCCCGGCGATTTGCGTCGTAATCTGGGTGGTGTACAGCAAGGCGAGCAGCTTTTTTATGGCTCAGTGCGAGAAAATATTACAATGGGACACGAAACGGCACCTGACAGGGCTGTTATCCGTGCGGCAGAACTTGCAGGCGTTATGGAGTTTTTGAGAGACACGGAAACGGGTCTTGATACGCAAGTTGGTGAGCGCGGTGAAGCCTTGTCAGGAGGCCAACGTCAGGCAGTGGCTATTGCTCGTGCCTTACTTTATGATCCACCGGTCCTAGTACTTGATGAGCCAACCGCCTCTATGGATCCGGCGTCCGAAAACCGATTGCGTAAGCGCCTTGAAAAAATAACCGAAGACAAAACCGTCTTGCTGATCACACATAAAGGGGCGATGCTTTCCATTGTAAACAAGCTAATTCTGATAGACCGTGGACGCTTGGTTGCCTATGGCCCGAAAGATGAGGTTATTAGTAAATTACAGGCCCGCCAATATGGTACTGAAGCAGAAAATACGGATGTGTAGGGCAGGGAGATAACAATGGGTAAAAAAGATAAGAAAACACCACAGCCTGACTCCAGAAAGCCTGAGTCTGGTAAAGATGAAGTTCGCACTATGCCGGAAGGCGGGCGCGAAACAATGGATCTAAGCGTCAATAAAACCGAAGATTGGCAGCAAATTCGCCAGAACTGGGCTAAAACACAGGTTGAAAAAATCCAGGCGCACGCAGAAAATGTGTTCATCACTGATGAAGAACTGCCAATGACAAAACATATTACATTTGTGATGATATTTTTGTTTTTCGTATTCTTTGTTCTTTGGGCGTCGTTTGCGCAGCTTGACGAAGTTACACGTGGCTTTGGAAAAATAATTCCATCCAGTGAGCTACAGGAAGTCGCCTCTCTTGAGCCTGGAATTGTAGATGAGTTTTTAGTGACCAAAGGTGACAAAGTTCAAAAAGGTCAGGTCTTGGTCAGACTTCGTGATGTCGCAGCAACTTCAGATCTTGAAACAAATCGCGCCCGCTATCTGGGTTTAATGGCAACAATTGCCCGTCTTCAGGCAGAAGTAGAAGGTGCAGATGAAATTGAGTTTCCAGAGGAAGTACAGGAAGGCGCCTCGCAGAGCGTTCGTGAAGAAATGAACACGTTCCGTGCTAATAAAGCACAGTTACGTGACCAGAAGAGCGTATTGGAACAGCAATTATCTCAGCGCAGACAAGAAGTCTCAGAGCTGAATACCAGAGCTGCAGATTTACGCCGCGTTATAAACCTGTCTCGCCAGGAAAAAAATGTAATAGCCCCATTGGTAGAGCGTGGTTCTGCGCCACAGCTGGAGCTCATCCAGCTAGAACGTGGTATTCAGGAACGCCAAACAGATTTAAACGGAGTCTTACAATCTTTACCACGAGCCAAATCCGCCATTGGTGAGGCAGAGGCCAGAATTAACGAGCTTGAGCAGACAGCAAAAACTGAAGCGCAAGCCGAGTTGGCTGAAAAAACCATTGAAATGAATTCCATCAAAAGTTCACTTGCGGGTCTTCGTGACAGAAGAGATCGTACCGAGGTAACTTCCCCGGTGGATGGTATTGTTCATAATCTGACTGTTAATACGCGAGGTGGTGTTGTACAGGCAGGGCAGCCCATAGTGCAAATTGTACCTGCAGGCGAACCTTTATTTGTTGAGGCGCGTATTAAGCCGAAAGATATTGCGTTTCTACGTCCCAAAGTAGCAGATAGGGCGGGACAAAAAGCGACTGTCAAAATAACCGCCTATGATTATTCTATATATGGGGGGCTTGATGGAGAGCTTATTGATATTTCACCCGATACCATAACTGACGAACAGGGTGAGACGTTTTACCGGGTGCGCGTGCGTACTGATGAGACGGAATTGCGACGTAAGGGTGAGGTTTTGCCAATTACAACAGGTATGGAAGCGCAGGTTGATATTTTGACGGGCGAAAAAAGCGTAATGGAATATCTTGTTAAGCCGTTTGTTAAAACTCTTAATCAGTCTATGGGCGAACGTTAGGCGCCAAAATATCCATTAAAGAGTAGTCCCAAAAGAACAATTCCAAAGATAATTCTATAGATCACAAAAGGTGTGAAAGTAGCTTTGCCGAGCCATTTCATCATACACAAAATAGCAAAATAAGCAGCTGCGAAAGCAAAAGCAGCTGCGATAAGCAAATCAATTCCCAGTGTAAGATTGCCGCTTTCCCAGAGCTTGAGGGATCCTAATAGGCCCGCCCCACTAATTGCTACCATAGCCAGTAACAAAGAATAACGGGCAGCTTCTTCACGGCTAAAATTAAGGAAACGCGCAGCTGTCATCGTAATGCCTGATCTACTTGTACCAGGTATGAGGGCAAGAGCCTGGGAAAACCCTATTATGAGGGCACCTTTCCATGTCAGCTCTTCAACGTTCTTTTCAACAGGATGACGGTCGGAAAACCATAACAATATTCCGAAGAAAATATTGGCAACAGCTATAACATAAAGTGAATTCATAAGTGCGATCGGCCAGGCTGATAAAATAAACCCTAATATAATAACTGGGATTGAGCTGATCAGAACAAGAAGAGTCAAGTTCCGGTTTTCTGTTTTGTGGTTAAGTAATGTATCTTTTGTGCCTTTAACTAACTTAACAAAATCTGCCCTAAAATATAAAATTACAGCAGCAAGGGTACCTATATGAACTGCTATATCCAAAAGGTGGTTCTCTGCATAGTTATTGGCTGCGTCCTGACCTTGCATTAACCAGTGTGCCAGCACCAGATGCCCACTAGAGCTGATTGGCAAGAATTCGGTAATACCCTGCACAAGGGCCAGTATAAGGAGATGGATCAGTAACATTTTTCAGGTAATAGAATAGGTCAATATTGAATTTGAAAGTATCGTACAGTAAATTTTATTCATGGTCTATGTTATTGGCATTGTCGGTTTTATTTTAGGTTTTTTGCTTGGACAGTATTTTCTTTTGAAACTGCTTAAGGGTAAAACAAAAGAAGATTTGTTATATAACCGTCGACTAAAATGGATTTATGGTCCCATGAATTGGGGGGTTGCAATACTGACCTGCTATATCTTTGTAAAGTCATATAGTTTATATTTTCCATCTTGAAGTTGTCCTTAATCTCTCTATCTCATTGCATAGACTATTTTTTTTAAGGGAGGATTTTCCATGTTCAGACTTATTTTAACCGCGTTGATTTTGGTGGCTGTTCCGGCAACAGCCAATGCAGAGGCGCAAGATTACGAATTCGATAAAAAACACACAATGATTATGTTCAATGTAGGGCATATGGGTATGTCTCATTCTTGGGGTAAATTCCTTGATTTTGATGGTGATATTAAATTTGATGAAGAAAGCCCTGAAAGTTCATCCGTAGATATGACGATACAAACAGCAAGTATCAATATGGACGATGAGAAATGGGAAGATCATTTGAAAAACCAAGATTTTTTTGACGTTAAAGAATACCCTACCATGACTTTTAAAAGTACTGGTATTCAGACTACCGGGGGAAATACCGGCAAGCTTACAGGTGATCTAACGCTTTTGGGTGTAACAAAACCGATAACTCTTGATGTTACTTTCAACAAAGCCGGTAAACGCCCAATGGGTAATGCTTATGCCGCGGGATTTTCCGCAAAAGGTGAGGTAACTCGCTCCGAATTTGGAATGGATTACGGCATTCCTATGGTTGACGATAAAGTGAACTTGATAATTGAAGTCGAAATTGAACGCGAAGGGCCATCTCCTGAAAGCACCGATGAAAGCGGTGAAAGCGAAGATGACAGCGAATAAGGAAACGCATCAACGGCCTTATTCTAAAGTTGCCAAAACATTCCACTGGTTAACAGCCCTTTTGGTATTAGGGATGTTAGCCTTTGGATTTTTTATGGGCGGCATTGAGGGTTTGGCCAGATTCAAAGCGTATAATCTTCATAAATCGATTGGAATTACTATACTTGCACTGATTTCCCTGCGTTTGCTATGGCGATTGACACATAGTTATCCGCCAAGTCTCGCAAGCCATAAACCATGGGAGAAAATTCTGGCGAAGTTGGTGCATTCCTCTCTTTACGGTTTGCTATTCCTAATGCCTCTTTCAGGTTGGGCAATGTCTTCAGCGGCAGGCCGTCCTGTGAAGTTTTTTGATTTATTCACACTGCCTGACCTTGTAGAGCCGGACAAAGAGATGGCAGGGTTTCTGTCATCTGCTCATTGGTATATAGCCTGGGCAATTATAGGTCTTTTGAGCTTGCATATAGCCGGTGCTTTAAAGCACCATATTATTGATAAGGATGGAACCTTGAAGCGAATGTTGCCCTTTGCCCGATTGGTAGTGGCTACAGCTTTTTTGGCCTTATTCTCTGTTAAATCGGCAAATGCGCAGGATTGGACAGTAGATCATGACCAAAGCACAATAACCTTTTCAGGTATACAAGACGGCTCACCTTTTGAAGGAATGTTTCCCAAGTTTGAAGCCCGTATCAATTTTGACCGCGAAGCTGTTACAGGGGATATCGAAGTTATCATCCAAACAGACAGTGTTGAAACAGCCCTTCCCATAGTAGAGGATTATATTGGTGCCGAAGCCTGGTTAGGTAGTGAAGAATTTGATACCGCAGTTTATTCAGCTGATACTTTTTCCAAGCTTGAAGACGGATCATTTGTTGCTCAGGGTGAGTTAATATTAAAAGGAATAACCAAAACTGTACCGCTTGGTTTTACTCTGAAAGATAAGTCGGAAAATGCTGTCCACATGACGGGAGAGGCTATAATTGACAGGACAGAATTCAATGTCGGAAGCGGTGAATGGATCAGTGATGAAGTTGTGGCTCATAACATTAAAATAAACGTCGAACTAGTTGCAGCAAAAACTGCAGAAAACTCTTCCCGTGACCTGTAAAAAACTGGTATGATTATCCCGTCATGAGAACCCTGTATCATTTATGGTTGCATCCTTTTTCACGCAAAGTACGTATAGTCCTTGCAGAGAAGGGTCTTGAATTTAATTTGCAGATTGAAAAAGTCTGGGAAAGACGCACTGAGTTTCTCGCACTTAATCCGGCAGGTGATGTTCCGGTACTTGTTGAGCCGGACGGCACTACATTATCTAATAGTTCAGTAATCTGTGAATATCTGGAAGAGGTTTATCCTGAAACATCCCTTCTGGGCCTGGATCCTGTACAACGCGCCGAAGTAAGGCGCCTGGTTGGGTGGTTCGATGTGAAATTCAACCGTGAGGTGACAGATAATCTTTTCGGTGAAAAAATGATGAAACGCGTTCTTCATCTGGGTGAACCCCACGGGCCATCTGTTCGCGCGGGACATGCAAATATCCACTATCACCTAGATTACATAGGATTTTTGATTGAGCGTCGCGAATGGCTTGCAGGAGAACAGTTTTCTCTTGCAGATATTGCCGCTGCGGCCCATTTATCAGCTATAGATTATATCGGTGATGTACCTTGGGAAGAACACCAGGCCGCTAAAAGCTGGTTTGCACGCGTCCAATCCCGTCCAAGCTTTCAGCCTCTACTGGAAGATCAGGTTCCCGGTTTTAGTAGATCCAAACAATATGAGGGAAGTAACTCTTAACAAATTTTAGAACGGTCTTATACGTTTATGCTTGTATAAGACCATTCTAAAGTTAAGATATATTTATATGACAACAGACAATTCTTCGAAAACAAATACACTATTCTGCTTCGGCTTCGGATATACCTGCGGTTATCTGGCTCAGGCTTTGCAAGAACTTAATGCACAGGGTGAAAACTGGGTTATAAAGGGAACAACCCGTGATCCCGAGAAGAGAGAATTCTATAAAAAGCGCGGCATTAACCTCTTTCTGCATGACACATTAACCCCGTTGAGAGAGCTGGTCACAATGCTTGAGGGTGTTACCCATCTCTTAATATCTGCCCCACCTGATAAGGAAGGTGATCCTGTATATCGTGCCTATGGTAGTGATATAGCGGCATTGTCATCATTGGAATGGTTCGGGTATTTGTCCACTACAGGCGTTTACGGAAACCGTAACGGGGAGCGTGTTGATGAAACGGCAGAAATTCGGCCTACGACTATAAGAGGGTCGCGGCGTTCAGTGGCAGAGGAACAGTGGCGTATGCTTTCTGATAGAACAAATCTTCCTCTTCATACATTTCGCTTATCGGGAATTTATGGTCCCGGCAGGAGTGCTATTGAGTCCGTGCAGGCAGGGATTGCACGGCGCATTTATAAGGAAGGCCATGTCTTTAACCGCATACATGTTCAAGATATTGTACAGGCACTCGTCGCATCGATGAGCCATCCCACACCCGGTGAGATTTATAACCTTGCAGATGATGAAGCAGCGCCCAGCCACGAGGTGATTGCCCATGCTTGTCAGCTAATGGGTATACAGCCACCACCACTTGTTGATATTGAAGATGCTAATTTAGTACCGATTACAATGAGTTTTTATTCAGATAATAAGCGAGTGCTTAGCGGTAAAATTAAGGAAAAACTGGGATATCAGTTAAAATTTCCTACATATCGCGAGGGTCTTGAAGACTGTCTTGAAGCGCGTGAGCGGGAAAACGATACGTATTGATTTTATGTCAATTGATTGCGGTTTCTTCCAACGCACAATCTTTGCGTGTCAGGCGTGCATCGTAAGGTAACCTGATTGTCACAACCGTTCCCTCGCCGACTTTTGATTCTATGTGAAGTGCGCCGCCGTGTAATTCCGCCAATTCCTTAGTAATGGCAAGTCCGAGACCTGAGCCTTCGTGGTCGCGGCTGTACTGGTTTGAAACCTGTTCAAAAGGTTTTGTAATAACCGCGAGCTTGCTTGCGGGGATACCTATGCCGTGATCATGTACTTTAACGGCGATATAACCATCTCTTTCCAGACACTCGATGCGCACTGTTGAAGCATTCTTGGAAAATTTAACAGCATTAGATAAAAGGTTGAGAAGAACCTGCATGACTGCGCGTCTGTCAAGATGTGCGGTAAGATCTTCATTATCTGCTTCCACGCTTAGCTTGATACTGTCATCGAGTGCGCGTCCTTCCATCATATGAACAGCTAGTTTAATCAATTTCACAACGTTAACTTGTTCAATATCAAGTTCGTATTTCCCAGCTTCAATTTTTGACATATCCAAAATATCAGTAATCATATCCAGTAAATGTTCGCCGCTTTCCCTGATACCGGAAATGTAATCGAGATATTTTTCCGTTCCAATCGGTCCAAGCAATTGCCTCTCTATCATTTCGGAAAAACCGATGATGGCATTTAAAGGTGTTCTAAGTTCATGGCTCATATTTGCAAGGAATTGTGATTTAGTAGCGTAAGCGCTTTCCGCAGCATCCTTTGCTGTTTTTAATTCATTCTCATGTTCTTTGACCTGTGTCATGTCCTGCATAATACCAAAAAGAGCGGTTACATCTCCGTCCCCGTCAATCTCGCATCGTCCCAGACAACGGACATATCGCGGCGGTACATTTGCAGGTGTAATTTGAAACTCCATCTCAAAATCTTTTTTGTCAATCATAGCGCGTTGAAATGACTGTAAAGCACGGCCTAGATCGCGGCGGTGTATAAGTTTGCTGACTGAATCCACGCAAGGGGTGAACTGTTCTGAATCAGTTCCGAAAATGCGGTGAACTTCGCCTGAAAATGATATGGACTGGTCTGTTAAATTCCATGCCCATTGCCCCATTTTTCCAATGCTTTGCGCCTCCGAAAGTTGTTTCTTTTGCTTTTTCAAAAGATCTTCTTTTTCACGCAGCTTGGTAATGTCCCGCCCTACAAGATAGATAGAATGGCCAAATTTTTTCTGGCGCCACTCGACTATTTTCACAGTACCATCGGCACAAGCCATGCGTGCTTCGAAATCTGTTATTTGATTACTTTCTGTTTCGCCATTTAGAACATGTAACAAACTTGGTCGGATATATGGGCGATCTTCCTCTGCCACAAGATCTGCAAATTGCGTGTCTTCTATATTATGTGCATCAAGGCCAAAGGCTTCTAGAAGTGCGTCATTAACTTTGCGTATAACGCCGTCTTTGCCACAGGTGGCCATCAGGTCATTCGACATATCCATGAAATTTTTAATATCTGATGATGACAGGGAAATATCTGCGCTTTTGCTCTTTGCCCTTGGTTTATCCTGTAAGGCATTGCTAGGAGAAGTACCAAACGTATCACTGACCCAGCCTTTAAGTTTTTCTTTTTTGAATGTGTCTTGCCTATCCTCATCAGATGTAATGAGGCTACCTACGATATAATCACCCTTTTCAATTGATATACGGTTAAAGAATATATAGGCGGTTTCTCCGGAGGCACATCTTATTTCATGAACTCCTTCATGTAGGCTATCAACAAAAAAGCAATTTTTTGGTGCGCTGGTAACACCAAACATAGGCCTATCAAAACTTTGGAAAGCATTTTCTCTATCAATAAACTCAAAAACGTCATTCGCTTGACCGTAAGGCGGATTGTTTCTATCCACACCTAAAACTGTACGAATTTTGTCCCCTGCAAAACATATTATGCCTTTGGGATCAACTATTAGACGTTCTTTGCCATCGTCTTTTATAGACGTGGTTGAAATGTCATTGCTATGTAAGTCTTTGTGCTGCACGAAAATATTAGTGTTTAGACTAGGTTGGGTATTAAGCCACCCTGATAGGGGAAAAGCGAATCAGTTCTTT
>NZVS01000063.1 GCA_002701555.1 Alphaproteobacteria bacterium
ATGGATATATTTGGATATATTTGACATAACTTGGTCCAATTTGTGCAAAAACGGAGGTTTGAATTTTTCATATCACAGACTTTAAAAGATGGCTTTGAAAATAAAGATAGATAACAATCTATTATCAAATATGGCAGCTTTATACCCCTTTAAAAAGAAACCCCGTATCATAAGATACAGGGTGATTAGTTAGAGAGGTACTTAAGAAAAAACTACATCTTTGCGTAAAAACTATCGTGCAGAGGCCAAAATTGTTGGTGTTTTATGAACTACCGGCCTGTGCGGTTGATTGAGTAATTAGCCGTCATGCGTAAACACTTTTTAGTAGAGTGAAAGTCTGTCTTTCTAGTGTTCTTCCAAAACGTATTGTAAAGAGTACCAGTCAGCGCCCCAGTCAAAACAGCCTGAAGCAACGGGAAAATCTTCGCCTGCTGTCGTAAAGCCATCATCTACCCGAGTTGAGAAACCCGCACTTTTTCTCCAGTTAACATTTATTTCGCCACGATTGGCAGCTGTATAGCTTGTAATGTCTGACCCCGCATAAACGCCATCAAAGCCGTTCATTCTCGAATTTAATGCCTTGCAGACTTCATGGGGGAGGGGTTCGACCCATAAAACCTTCTCGGGATAATCCGGACTACCAATGTCTTCGCCATCTTCGCGTATGTGATGGTTATACCAATACCAGACGGTAAAATCTTGAGAGGGATGTGCCCATTCGGGAAGAGCGAGGGGGCGACCTGCTATACCTTCATCCGGACTGAAAATGCCTATGGTTCGGCATGGTGATTTGACTGTAGCACCATCATAACACGTATCACTTTCATTTGGAGCACGGTCATCAAAATAAACCTCGTCATAATTCCCTATAATTTTTAAACGCTGTATTGCCTGCTGGTAAATGGCAAGGTCACTCATAATCTGAGCTACCTGTAATGAAGCATCTTCTTCTGAGATATTGCTGCCCCCGCTTCGGCTTGATTGTGTTACAGCGTAGGAAAGAGCTGCGAACAAAATTACAGCAATCAAAATTATAAAAAGGATATTTCCATTTTGTGATCTCATATAGCCATTATACCAAACAACACTTATACAAGTTTAATTTTTCAATTATAAATTCTAATTTTTGTAATATAAAGTCCGACTTTTACAGTAGAAGCACCTTTAAAAAAGAAACCCCGTATCAGGAGATACAGGGTGATAAGTTAGAGAGGTACTTAAGAAAAAACTACATCTTTGCGTAAAAACTATCGTGCAGAGGCCAAAATTGTTGGTGTTTTATGCAACCACCAGCCTGTGCGGTTAATTGAGTAAATCGGTTTGTAATGCTGAACCATTTGTGTGTATTTCATGGCTTCTGACTGGTTATCGAGTACATATACACCGTCATCGCCATAAACGATCAAAACAGCATGCGGAATATTCTTTTGCATGTCCTGGACAATTGCAATTCTCATGCGGCTTTCAGAAACGCCAAGCGCACGAAGTGAGGCATATTTGGCAATTGCAAAGTCTTCGCAATCACCACCGCGTGTAAAAAACTCAACAGGTGTGGCCCAGTAGTCGCTTTTTCCCCAGTTACGGTTATCTGTAATATAGCGTGTCTTGTTTACCATCTGGTTGACACGAGTAGCTTTCTCACGCAACGACAGGTTTTTCAGTGGCTGTAAATCGTGTTTCCATTGCGCCATAACAAGACCGCCATTGCCGGTTTGTACATCACGCTCAAATTTTGAAAACATATCCGACCATTTTGAGAAGGCAGAAATATCGCGTGAAGCTTGTTCGGTGCTCCCAAAAAGAGCAGGGTATTGCGACAGGTTGCCGGCGCCCACAGAAGCCGAGGCCAAAGTTAAGCTGGCAGGTATATCTTTTATCGAACCGGCATGAACTGTTTTAGCCGAAAAAAAGGAAACTGATGCAAAAACCGCCAGACCTGCTGCGATACTACGCATGCCTGACTGTGTGGCCAGTGCGAAAGCCAGCTGGTTTTTGGAAATAATTTTATTTGTAACTAGATATTCACCAAGACGCAGACCTGAAGCTTTTTGATTAAAAAGGTGCTGTTTCAGATCAGCAGCAGAGATAATGCCTCTTAGAACGAGAACATCACCCAGCTTGTTACGTTCAAGATATGTTCTGATTTTTCTGATAAATCCGCTCTTCTCACTCATAATTTCTGTTCCGTTTTCTTTATATTTTTTTAATTCTTGGCATTAGTTGCAATTTCTCTTTTCCCTATTAAACACGAGAAAAGTTGACGAATTACTAACGGTTTCGTAAAAATGATAAATTCATAGGAGTTTTTGTTAAAAGACGTCCTAAAAACTGAAAAAGGCAGTATAAAATGAGCGACCTCCCCCTTTCCGGCCTTGATAAAGTAAATATATTGGTTATCGGTGATGTCATGCTGGACAGATACATATCCGGGTCAATCACCCGTGTTTCACCAGAGGCGCCTGTACCAGTACTCTTACAAACTGATGAAAATGTCGCCCTTGGCGGCGCAGGTAATGTGGTTGCAAATCTTGCTAGCCTGGGCGCAAATGTGAAATTTATTTCTGCAGTTGGGGCGGATCCTGCAGCAGGAAATGTTAAAAGCGCGTTAGAAAATCTAATCGGCGCAAATGTGAAGTCTTATTTGATCGAGGATAAAACACGCCCGACGACAGAAAAAACCAGACTGGTGAGCGGTTCACAGCAGATTGTAAGGCTGGATCGTGAAAATACGGATTTGGTTTCTTCAGAAGTGGAAGACAAAATCATCAAAACTTTTGATGAAGCGATTGGTCATTCTGACCTGCTTGTCATTTCGGATTACGCGAAAGGATTGCTGACCGATAAAATTTTAAGACACTGTATTGAGAAAGCTGTTTCTATACCGGTGATAGTTGATGGAAAAGGTAATAGTTTTACAAAATACAAAGGTGCGAATTATATTACTCCCAATAGGGAAGAGGTAACAAAGGTTACGGGTATAAAACCTTTAGATAACGATAAAAGTTGTATTGATGCCAGCCGAAAAATTATTAAAGATTCAGGTATTGAGAATGTCCTTTTGACACGCTCGGAAGCGGGATTAAGCCTAATCTGTAGTGACGGCAGCGATGTTCACTTTAAGGGGTCAAAAGTAGAAATGCCCGATGTATCGGGGGCGGGTGATACAGTTGTTGCTGTCTTTGCTGCCGGCATTGCATCCGGAATGTCGCCGGAAGCGTCAGCAAGGCTGGCTAATTGTGCCGGAACCCTGGTTGTGCAGAAACAGGGTACTGCTTGTGTTACAGTTGATGAATTAATAAATTCAGATGCGCATTCAGATGGCAGTGATAATATGATATCGGAATGCGTTGACTGGGAAGCGGCAGCAGAAAAAGTCAAGCAGTGGCAAAAACAGGGTCTTAAAGTTGGATTTACAAATGGTTGTTTCGATATTATCCATTTCGGGCATGTCAATTATCTGAAAGAAGCGCGTATGCGTTGTGATAAATTAGTAGTCGGTTTAAACCACGACCAATCGGTTAAAATTCTCAAAGGTCCTACGCGACCTGTAAATGATGAATTGGCGCGGGCAGCCGTACTCGGTGCGCTGGCTTCTACTGATATGATTGTTCTGTTCGGTGCGGAAAAAGAAGGTGATGACAACACGCCATGTTCCCTTCTGGGGCATATAAAACCAGATATCTTTTTTAAAGGCGGGGATTATAAACTTGAAGAGTTACCTGAAGCAAAAGTCGTGCTTGCCTATAATGGTGAGGTTGATATCATGAATTTGTACGAAGGGTACAGCACAACACATATTATTGCGAAAAGCAAAGCAGGCTAATTATTTCATGACAAAAGCATCCAGATTTTTACTCTCTGCATCAGCAGTTATTATTTTAGGGGCATGTTCCCACCAATCGCCGAACTGGCTGCCTGACGGGTATTACTGGAATGATGATACGCCTCTATCATCTCCACCAAAAACCGCGCCCTGGTTTCAAGAAGCATATGATGAGTCGGCAGAAAGTATCAGGCGTGACCTGTCCGCAACACTTTATGGGCTTTCGGCAGATATGGTTTCAACTTTAACTAGTCGCACCTCTATTGATCGACCTGTTTATCTTTACCCTAAAAGCGAAACAACCGCCCTAACCACCGTTTATGACGATGCTTTGAGAACAAATTTGCGGGAAAGCGGGTTTTCCCTTGCAAACGGTCCTGTGGGAGCCGTGTCTATGGCATATTATGCTTCGCCTATTTCTGGCTACAGGTCACATAACTTGAACAAAAATCTTACAACAATGCAGTCTTTGGGAATTACACCTAGAGATGAAGGGTATCTATTCTCGGTCAGCCTTGAAGACTCAAATGGAGGCATAATTGCAGAAGAGGCCCGCGTCCAACCATTGCCTAAGAAAGATATTGAGCACTGGGATTCGAATTACCATCAGTATGAGCGCCCCGGCCCTGTGGTGGAGCGCCCGATATATGAACGGGACTAAAAAAGATCCAATGGTCTAGCGTTCGTATATTGTTACGGAAATATAGTATTTACCATTGTCTTCGCAGTGAATACATGCCTCGGGTGCCGGTACCTTTGAAAATGTCGCTTTATCTACGGCATTTCCTGCAAATACTCCGTTAAATCGAAAACCTGATACTACAGGGACAAGGCATGTTCCTGTATCTGTAGGGTAAGGTGTGATGCTTAAGCCTTCTTTATCATTAAAATAAGAACAAAACTTTTCTGATACGTCAGGTATAATTGCAACAAGGTCCATTTCCTGACTTCCAACTCCAGGCATATTTGCCCTGCCACTAAAAAGCCAGGGTAAAACTGATCCGGCAGCGACCGGAGGAGTTCTGTAGGTCGCAGCACCTCCCTCGGGAGAAAAAACCTGAAATTGCGGCTTGTTACCTATACTTCCGTAATCAGAACTCGCACTTGGGTGAGCAAACCTGATATCAGTTTCACTCGCACCATTATCGAAAATGTTCTGGACGGCTTGGCGTAATTCACCTTGATATTGGAGGATTTGGGAATAAGCCACGTTCATTTCTTCAAGGCTTGTATCTGATGAACTTACATCATCTTGCATTAACGCATAAGTCAAAGCACCAAAAAGAAAAACGCCAAGGAGGATGTAAAAAAATATATTTCCGTCGGTTTTGCCTATTTTTAAAAATCTAGTCATCTAAAAATATATCTCCAAGCAGTTTATTGTTATGATTCTGATATTTATCAAAATTATTTATACCGCTTTCCTTTAGTATTTGTTCATCCGTGTAAGATTTCCCTGTAAAGCCGCTGCCTGATTTAAGAACAGTGCTTACCGCATCGGCAACAATTTCAGGCTGTCTTGTGTTTTCATACATATCAGGGAAGTTTACTTTTATCGCATCTGTCGCAATTAGAGTGGCAGGCCATAAAGTACACGTTTTTAAACCTTTTTCATGGTATTCCGCACCAATACCAAGCGTTAGGAGTGTCATTCCATATTTAGACATCATGTAAGCAGGCGCATAACCAAGCCACTTCGGAGACAGGTTTATGGGGGGTGAAAGTGTAATAACGCGACCAATTTCTGATTGAATTAAATGTGGCAGGCAGGCCTGAATACAGGCGTATGTACCGCGTGCATTAACGGATTGTATAAGGTCGTATTTTTTAAGAGGGAAGTTTTGCGTCTCCCCAACGGCAATGGCACTTGCATTGTTAATCAACCCGTCAATGCCACCGAATTTACTCACGCACTTCTTAACTGCCTCGTATATGGCAGTTTCATCGCGTATGTCAACAGCAAGGGGTAGTGCCTTCCCGCCAGTTTCTTCCACTTCTTTGGCTACGCTGTGAATCGTTCCCTCAAGATCAGGGTGGGGCGCATCGGTTTTGGAGGCAATAATGATATTGGCTTTTTCTTGTGCAAGTTTTAAAGCAATTGCACGGCCTATTCCCCTGCTGCCCCCTGTAATGAAAAATGTTTTGTTCTTAAGGGATATGCTCATCAGGTGAGTGTGCCTTCCGGACTAAGCTTAATTTGTTTTTGGAGATATGGTTATGCAATCGCGGAAATGACGACAGGCTGCTTCGGCCTCTGATTTAGAATACCCATCTAGCCGCGCGCGGAATACCCATTCTGATTGCGCGGCGCGTAAAGGAACCACTTTGACTTGTCCGTGCCTTAGATTCTGGGGAAGAAGCGATTTTGCTGTATCAAGAGCCGCTTCAGTTGCAACCCGACTTTGGAAGGCACCTATTTGTATGCCCCAACTTTCACCGCGATTTGTAACAGGCGCAGAGGCAGAGGCACTGGCCAGTTTTACATTTGAAGTTGCAGGTGCCCTGCGTGTAAGTGTTCCCAAGGACTTCATAGAAGCCGGCATTGTAGATGCGTTTCCATCTTCCCTGAGTACGGCATCCATTGCGATATAACCGGTCGCCATACGACGATCACTTCCGGCATCAATGTCGCCTTGAGCGATAATCGCAGCGATCGGATCATTGGCATTTGCAGGTGTTTGAATAATATTTCTGTTAGAACTTGTGTAAATAGTCGTGGCGCTTGCGGTTTCAACAGGCTTTTCCGGAGGTATAGGTGCTGGCTCATAAATTGCGCCTGCTGTTTTCAAGCTAGGCAGGTTAGCAAATCCTTTATCAAGGATTTCTACCATATGATCGTTACGTGTTTTGGCAGAGCGTCCACCAAAAACAACTCCAATAATACGTCGTCCGTTACGTTTGGCAGAGGCCACAAGATTAAATCCAGAGGCATTTATGAAGCCGGTCTTAAGACCATCCATACCCGGGTAAACCCCAAGTAGACGGTTGTGGTTCCCATAAGTTTTACCGTTGTAAGTAAATTGCTTTGTTGAGAAGTATCCGTAATCACGTGGATGATGAACAATCATGTAACGGGCCAATATAGCCATATCACGGGCAGTTGTGATCTGGGCAGGATTATGTAGACCGTGAGGATTGACGAATGTTGTGTCTTTCATGCCGATCTGGCGTGCGCGCTGTGTCATCATGCGCGTAAAATTCTTTTCAGTGCCGCCGACGTGCTCGGCAATTGCCACAGATATATCATTGGCTGATTTGGTCACCAACGCTAGTATCGCATCTTTCATTCGAATTGTAGAACCAGCAGGCAAGCCCAGTTTAGATGGAACCTGACTGGCAGCATGAGATGATATTTTTATACGGTCATTAAGACTTGCTTTACCAGCATCTATGGCTTCAAAAGCCAACATCAACGTCATAATTTTAGTGGTAGAGGCCGGGTGGAGTTTTTTTGAGCCATAACGATCATGTATAATAACCCCAGTATCCGCGTCCATAACTAGGGACGCATATTTTTTATTCTCAGCTGAATGGGCATTATCAAGTGTCGAGATAAGCGACAAGATGCTGAATATTGTTAATAAAAGAAAGTTTCGAATCAGTTTTGTAGGCACGATTTTTAATATTTTTGAATGAGTTAGCCGAATGGCGGATGACAAGATATATTCAATCATACCTCCATTTTATAAATAATCTAGCCCTTTGTCCAGAAAAGGCTAGGTTTGCCACAATTGTGCAGCGCAAAAAAAATCCTTGATGTTTTCCCTTAAAATTATATAATTATTGCACTGCATATAAATAATGTGCTACTTAAGGAGTGATCGATATGAGTAGTGAAGAAAATATTAAGGCATCTGCGGGCGAAGCTTCAAAAGCAACAGCGAACCCGGCTCATACCGCCGATAAGGCGATAAGGGATGCCGAAAATACAGCGGAAACTGTCCGCAAGGCGACCCGCAAAGTTGCAAAGAAAAACGCCAAAACGGTGAAAAAAGCTGCAAATAAAGCGGTTGATACGGGTGAATACATTCAATCAAAAGCAAAGGAAAAGACGATGCAAAACCAAGACTATTTTCAAAATATTACGCAACAGGTTGCAAATTCCAATAAAGAATACATGGAAGCTTGGGTCCAGTCAGGAACAAAATTCTTTAAAAATATGGAAGAATGTTCAAAGGCTGTTATGGGTATGACACAAGATGCTGGCCAAAAAAGTACAGAAGCAATGAAAACGCTTATGGCATGCAAAACTCTTAATGAATTTACGGAAACACAAACGAAACTAGCCCAGCAAGGTTTCGACGATATGGTTGAGAACACAAGTAAGTTGACAGAGATGAGCATTCGCTGTGCGACAGAGTGTGCCGAACCTTTGAATGACCAAATGACAAAAGCAATGAAGAAGGCTAACAAAGCCGCTTAAGCTTAATTGAGTCTTAGATTATTTGAATTGAGCCTGCTGCCGTAAAAAGTAGCAGGCTTTTTCTTTTGCGATCTATTGGAAATGCGGCGTCAATATTATATCTTTATAAAAGAGATGCGAGATTAACCGACCTTGAACTAGACAGTCCAGATGACCTATTTCCATATAGATGTAAAACTTTCCGACGATCCAAATATGCCGGATATGCCAGGTACTGGCGATCCCGCGCAGGAGGACGAAACAAACGTTCTTTTAAAAACCCGCCCGAAGACAAAAAAACCATCTATGTATAAAGTCCTTCTCTTAAATGATGATTACACGCCAATGGAGTTTGTTATTCATATTTTAGAAAGGTTTTTCAATAAGAATAGGCAAGAGGCCACGGATATCATGCTTCACGTACATAGGCGAGGTGTGGGTGTATGCGGTGTCTTTACACATGAAGTTGCAGAAACAAAAGTTGTGCAGGTTACTGAGTTTGCAAAAGCTAATGAACAGCCTCTTCAATGTATAATGGAGAAAGAGTAAGCCGATAGTATTAAATTTAAGGTTTATAAGGACAGGTAAATGTTATCACGTAATTTAGAGCAGACACTACACAGGGCATTGGCAGCAGCAAATGCAAGAACGCATGAATATGCTACGCTTGAACATCTTCTTCTCTCGCTGACAGAGGATCAGGACGCCATGGCGGTTCTGCGCTCCTGCGGTATCTCCCTTACGGATCTTAGAGAACAGCTTGAACATTATTTAGATAATGAGCTTGGCTATCTCGCAAATAAAGGTGTATCTGAATCCAAACCAACAACTGCATTCCAACGCGTTTTACAACGCGCCGCCATTCACGTTCAATCATCGGGTCGCGAAGAAGTGACTGGCGCTAATGTGCTTGTTGCCCTGTTTTCTGAGCGGGAAAGCCATGCAGTTTATTTCTTATCCGAACAGGATATGACAAGGTTTGATGCAGTAAATTATATTTCACACGGTATTGCGAAAGTGCCGGGGGCGACACCGCCAGTTCCAAAATCCCCCCGGGGCGCGGAAGGCGATGAACACCCGGGTGCCGATGCAGGTGCATCTGCGGATACGCTTAAAACTTACTGCGTTAATTTAAATGACCGCGCCCGTGCAGGCAAAATTGACCCTTTAATCGGACGCGAAGCAGAAGTTTCACGAACCATCCAGATCTTGTGCCGCAGATCCAAGAACAACCCGCTATATGTCGGTGATCCGGGTGTAGGTAAAACAGCTATTGCGGAAGGTCTTGCCAAAAAGATTATTGATAATGAAGTCCCTGAAGTTCTGAAGGATTCGATTATTTATTCCCTTGATATGGGTGTCCTGTTGGCAGGTACACGTTACCGTGGGGACTTTGAAGAGCGTCTTAAGGCCGTGGTGCAGGAATTACAAGGCATAGAAGGTGCAATTCTCTTCATTGATGAAATCCACACAATTATCGGTGCGGGTGCCACAAGCAGTGGGGCAATGGATGCATCAAATCTTCTAAAACCTGCTCTTGCCAATGGTTCTATACGATGCATAGGATCGACAACATACAAGGAATACAGAAATTTCTTTGAAAAAGACCGTGCACTGGTTCGTAGGTTTCAAAAAATTGATGTGCATGAGCCAAGCGTCGAGGACACTATCAAAATCCTTAAAGGCCTAAAAACCTATTTTGAAGACCATCATAAAGTTAAATATACAAATGAAGCCCTAACAGCGGCGGTAGAGCTTTCAGACCGTTATATTGGTGACCGTAAATTGCCCGATAAGGCAATTGACATTATTGATGAGGTAGGGGCGGCACAAATGCTCGTACCAAAATCAAAGCGAAAGAAAACAATTACATTGAAGGACATTGAAGGTGTGGTCGCAGCGATCGCGCGGATGCCGCCTAAAACCGTAACCAAGGACGATAAGGAAATCCTTTCAAATATGGAGCGTGACTTGAAAACGCTGGTTTTTGATCAGGATGATGCGATCGATATACTTTCTGACTCTATCAAAATGGCTCGGGCAGGATTGCGGGACGGTGACAAACCGATAGGGTCCTATCTGTTTTCAGGTCCTACTGGTGTAGGTAAAACCGAAGTGGCCCGCCAGCTTTCAAATACACTTGGCGTGGAGCTCGTGAGACTTGATATGTCGGAATATATGGAACGACATTCTGTTGCGCGGTTGATCGGAACACCGCCTGGTTATGTTGGGTTTGAACAAGGTGGTCTTTTGACTGACAAGGTAGATCAAAATCCGCATTGTGTGTTGTTGCTTGATGAAATAGAAAAAGCGCATCCTGACATTTACAATATTCTGCTTCAGGTAATGGATTACGGCAAGTTAACCGATAATAACGGCAAAACAATTGATTTCAGGAATGTGATTCTTATCATGACAACAAATGCCGGGGCAGCACAATTATCTAAAGCGCCGATAGGATTTGAACGCGGTGCGCGTGTTGACGATGACCGCGAGGAAATAAACCGTGTGTTCTCACCTGAATTCAGAAACAGGCTGGATGCGATTGTACCGTTTTCACCACTTAGTGAGAAAACTGTGGCGCGTGTGGTTGATAAATTTGTTATGCAACTCGAAGCCCAACTATCAGAGAGAAATGTTATTATTTCTTTGACCGATGATGCACGGGATTTCCTTGCCCGCGAGGGATATGATCCTGCAATGGGCGCGAGACCATTATCACGCGTCATTCAGGAAAAGATTAAGAAGGTTTTGGCCAATGAGATCCTGTTCGGTGTTCTATCCGATAACGGCGGGGCGGTCACTATAGATTTTAAAGAGGGTGATCTCAGTTTTGATTATGATGTTGAAAAAAAGAAAACATCTAAGTCAAAGAAAAAGGATTCACAAAAATCTAAATAAGCCTGTTACAGGATTTGGATTAAACCTTGATTTTTTTTGCTTAGTACGCCATGAGTAAAAAGTTGAAAATTTACTTAAAATAAGGCCAAGTCGGTAATAATGGGTATCTTCAGTTTTTTAGGCGTGCAATCCAAAGCACATATCGGGTTTTTTACCCTGTTTTCGCGCGGCAAAAAAATAGGTACAGACCGTTTTGGCAATACATATTATGAAGGAAAACCGATTAAGGGATATAAACGTCCCCGTCGCTGGGTCATGTATAAAGGCGCGCCTGAAGCTACAAAAATTCCTCCTGAATGGCATGGATGGATACATCACCAGACGAATGTTGTGCCGAGCGAGGACGGGCAAAGTTACCGTAGAAAATGGCAACAGGAATACACACCGAATATGACAGGTACAGATGCGGCTTACCATCCGCCGGGTCATATTCTGGAAGGTGGCAAACGCGATAAAGCAACAGGTGACTATGAAGCCTGGACACCGGACAATTAAATTTTATAAAAAAGATAAGTATACGGATTTTAAGTTATGAATAAAAATACATTTGAAACGGCGCTTGGCGCATTTGTTTTGATCGTTGCGGTTATTTTCCTTATTTTAAGCTACCGGATGTCAAATGTAAGTTCCGGTTCCGGCTTTACAATTCTGGCTGATTTCTCAGGAATAGGTGGGCTGAAAGCAGGCGACTCTGTGCAAATAAGCGGTGTAAAAATCGGCACGGTTTCAGATGTCTCACTGAATACAGAAACATATCTTGCCCGCGTTTCCATGGATATTGATGATAATATTCAAATTCCTGACGACACGGCAGCTTTGATTTCCAGCGAAAGTTTGTTAGGAGGACGCTACATGCTTCTTGAGCCTGGTGCGTCCGAGACTTACCTTGAAGATGGTGGTCGCGTTATTTATACTCAGGCACCGCAAAATCTTGAACAATTGCTGGGACAGTTTATCTTTAGTGTTCAAGACAGCAAAGGTGAGGATACATCATCAGATGATCAATTCCCGGAAGATCAGGATTTATAATCCAAAATATTTATCAGGAGTCTACACAGCATTCCGCATGGCTGTGTTTCTGATTGCGATAAGTTCAGCTTTGCCTGCTCACGCGCAAATATTCTTGCCTGATACGGGTAATGAAAATATAGAAGAACAAACCCCCGACACTGCTTTTGAAGACGAGTCTTCTACTCAGAAACCTGTAAGCTGGTATGATTATCCAGAAATAGAGTTGCGCGCATTAGACAAGATCACAGCGCGTGCCACTACTTTTAAAACCAGGGTCGGCGAGACAGTGCGTTTTGGTGATATTTATATAAAGGTACAAGCCTGCCGTAAGCCACCTGCAATTGAAAAAATGGAATCTGCTGCTTTTATTCAAGTTTGGGAACAGGAAGCCGAAACCGCACAGTCGCGTTGGGTGTTTTCAGGTTGGATGTTTGCCTCTAATCCTGCTCTTTCTGCAATGGACCATGTTATTTATGATGTTTGGGTTATACAGTGTATAGGGCCTGATCCTGAACCGGAACCCGTTGTAGAATCAGAAATGGATGCACAACAGGCAGACAGTGATAGCGAAGAAATTTCCAACCCTCAGAACGAATCTGCGGAAACGCCCGGCATAATGGAAGATTCAGAAGGCAATAGCTCTGATGATACTCAGTCTGATGATACAAACCGCCTGATTGATTCACTCTTGGGTGAATAAAGATTGGCGCACGCTTGAAAAGCTATGTTGAAATGGCATATTCTAATTAAATTCAAAAAAACGAAACGATAAAGGTAGTAAAACATGACACAGCAGGTTTCAGACACAGAATTCGAACAGGAAGTCCTTAAATCAGATAAGCCTGTAATTGTTGATTTTTGGGCAGAGTGGTGCGGCCCCTGTAAGGCAATGTCTCCTTTGGTTGATGAACTATCTTCCGAGATGAGTGAAAAGGTTAAGGTTGTTAAAGTTAATATTGATGAAAACCCCGAAGCCCCTACAAAATACGGTGTGCGCGGTATTCCAACTTTTATGGTATTCAAGGACGGCGCAGTCAAAGAAACTAAAGTCGGCGGCATGAGCAAAACACAATTGACCGAATGGGTCGAAAAAGCGACAGCCTGATTTTTAATACTTCCGTCATTTGCTTATTGTTTGCCGCTTAGATATCATGCGGCAAGGTGATATGTGAAAAACTATACTGCAGGTTTTGACATTTTAGAAAAATATCTTTAAATGATGAATACACAAAAAGAACTCGGTACTTTTATAAAAACATTTAAAATTTAAAAAACGACACGTCGAGAAAAATTCCCATGAAAATAAATGAAGATGCTATCCGCCAGCTTGCAGAGCTGCTTAATGAAACCGGACTGACCGAAATTGAGGTTGCAGAAGGTGAAAAATTTATCCGCGTTAATAAAGGCGGCGTAATCATGCACGGTCACGGTAACCACGCACATCATGCAATACCGCAAGCTCCTGTTCCTGCCTCTGACCCGACTGTGCCACAGGCAGCTAACATACAAGGATCACAAGGTGGAGCAACAGCAGAAAGTCATCCGGGTGCAATTACTTCACCAATGGTCGGAACAGCATATATGGCCGCGGAACCAGGTGCAGCCGATTTTGTGAAAAAAGGTGATAAAGTCAAAGAAGGTGACACATTGCTGATTATAGAGGCAATGAAAGTCATGAATCCTATCAAAGCGCCTCATTCAGGCGAGATCACAAGTATAATTGTCAAAAACGAACAGCCCGTTGAATTTGGCGATGTTCTTATGGTGATTGAGTAAGTCCTATGTTTAAAAAGGTCCTGATTGCAAATAGAGGCGAGATCGCTCTGCGTATCCACCGTGCCTGTAAAGAGATGGGCATTGAAACTGTGGTTGTTCACTCAACAGCCGATGCAAATTCTATGGCGGTTAGGCTGGCAGATGAGTCCGTATGTATAGGGCCTGCTTCATCCCGCGACAGCTACTTAAATGTGCCGGCTATTTTAACGGCTGCAAGCCTGACAAATGCAGATGCCATCCACCCCGGATATGGGTTCTTATCAGAAAACGCGGAATTTGCCCGCATGGTCGAAGAACATGGATTTACCTTCATAGGTCCAAACGCCGAACACATCGTTAAAATGGGTGACAAGGTGATGGCCAAGAAAACGGCTGTCGAGCTTGGTCTTCCGGTTGTTCCGGGTTCTGATGGTGCGATTGAAAGCTTTGAAAGCGGCTTAAAAGATGCCAAGGATATGGGTTTTCCTATTCTGATCAAGGCGGCTTCCGGCGGGGGCGGGAAGGGCATGAAAGTCGTCCACAAGGAAGAAGAATTCAAGGAAGCCTATTCAACTGCCCGCTCCGAGGCAAAGGCCAATTTCGGCGACGATACGGTTTACATGGAGAAATATCTTCTTAAACCGCGCCATATTGAAATACAGGTCTTTGGAGATAAGCACGGACACGCTATCCATCTAGGTGAGCGTGATTGTTCCCTGCAAAGGCGCCACCAGAAAGTATTGGAAGAAGCACCCTCACCGACACTTACTGAAAAAGAGCGTGATTATATCGGAACGCTATCTGCAGATGCTATTCGTAAAATGGGATATGTTGGTGCCGGAACAATCGAATATCTATACGAAGACGGCAAATTCTATTTCATGGAGATGAATACCCGTATTCAGGTGGAGCACCCTGTTACAGAAATGATTACAGGAATTGACCTGATAGCCGAGCAAATTCGCGTAGCTGCCGGTGAGGAATTGAGCGTTAACAAAGACAGAATTCATCTGCGTGGTCATGCAATCGAAGTGCGTATCAATGCCGAAGACCCTAAAACATTCATGCCTTCACCCGGTACAATAAAGCAATTCCATGCCGCTGGGGGTCTGGGTGTCAGATTTGATTCAGCCGTCTATAACGGCTATAAAATCCCGCCATATTATGATTCCATGATTGGTAAGCTTATTGTTCATGGACGTAACCGCGAAGAATGTATAAAGCGCCTTCGCCGTGCTATGTCTGAAACAATTGTGGATGGTGTTAAAACAACCTTACCTCTTCATCTTTGGATCACTGACCATGAAGATTTTATAAAGGGCGATTACACTATTCACTGGCTTGAAAAACATTTGGCTGAGCAGCAATAGGTCCTAAGCTCACCGCGGTTATGTCCCAAGGTTTTGATGACATCATACTGGACGCTTACCGGAAGGGAGTGTTCCCTATGGCTGACTCCGGCGATACCCATGATTTTTATCTTGTTGAGCCGAAACAGCGCGCCCTTATCCCGATACTGGACCTTCATATTCCACGCAGCCTGAATAAATTCATGCGGCAAACAGAATATGAAATCAGAATTGATACGGCATTTGANGANGTTATAANGGCTTGCGCAGAACTCACNNAAGACCGNTCNGAAACGTGGATAAATNCNCCNATNATCTCTATTTTTAAATCCCTNCATNANAAAGGNCATGCTCANAGTNTCGAATANTGGGAGCAAGGAAAGCTTGCAGGTGGCCTGTACGGCATACAAGTTGGCAGGATTTTTTGTGGTGAAAGCATGTTTTCACGGACAAGNAATGCAAGCCGTGTCGCGCTTGTTCATNTNTGCGCACGCCTTTGGAAAACCGGATTTAAAATATTAGATGCCCAATTTATGAACCCGCATTTAAAACAATTCGGTGCTTATGAAATTCCCCAGTCCGAATATGTACAAAAGTTATTGAAGTTGAGNGATTTGCCTGCNGAGTTTTCAGCNATGTGGGATGAAGATGTCCTTATTTCAGAATTTCTGGATNCNAAGAATTAGGACTCCATGAAAGACTGCATATCGGCTGCAATGAAATCNGGCGTATCTTCGGTCTTATAAAGTTTAAGCANNTCACCATTGGGTGCAATGAAGTAAATATAGGATGAGTGGTTCATCATATAATCACTGTAATTGGGGTCATCCACCCGTGACGCATAGACCTTAAAACCTTCCATCGCTTTGTCCACGCTGTCTTCGGTNCCNGTGAAGCCTCTGAAATTCGGGTGGAAGGACTCCAGATAGCTTTTCATGACATCTGGTGTATCGCGCTCAGGGTCAACCGAGATCANGATAGGAACGATTTCGNTNTCCATTCNTTCAGGNAGATTCTGGAGAGCCAATGTCATTTTTTGCAGCTCTGTCGGGCAAATTTCGGGACATGAGGTGAAACCGAAATAAACAAGCTGGTATTCACCGGCATATGTGTCTTGTGTGACTATTTGCCCATCCTGATTNACNAGTTCATATTCAGGTACGAAAGACGGGGCGACAGCAAGCGGNCTGCCCGGAACNCCTTTGTTTTGAGTAGCAAAATACCCGACAGCCAAAGCGGCAAGCACGGCCANTGCGATACAGGCAAATACAATTCGGAAAGTCTGGAGTNTGGAAATCTTCTNNGTCATACCCCTCTTATACCGACCTTGAAGGATCACGCCAAGAAAAAAAGAAGGCGGTTTTTACACCGCCTTATCAAGGTTGAGGAGAGAGCCTTAAAAATTCAAGTTACAAAACGTCCAGCATTTCGGCCACAAGCGGGTGACGAACAATATCTGATTGTCCCAGCTCTATGACAGATATATTGCTGACTGTTTTGAGCTTGCGGGCAATTTCAGGCAAACCCGAAATCCCGTCAAGTAAATCACTTTGTGCCGGATCGCCTGTCACGACCATTGTGGAGTGCCAGCCAAGTCTGGACAGAAGCATCTTTAACTGACCATAGGTACAGTTCTGGGCCTCATCAATCACTACAAAGGCGTTGTTTAATGTACGTCCGCGCATATACCCGACTGGTGCTATTTCTATTGTTCCGTCATCAATCATCTGGCGAACCTTTTTGCCGCCCATGCGGTCGCCTAAAGAGTCATATAAGGGTCTAAGGAACGGTGCCATTTTCTCTTGTAAATCCCCGGGCAAGTACCCCAGAGATTCGCCGGCCTCCATAGCGGGGCGGGAGAGGATTATACGCTCGACCTGACCTTTTTCATACGCATCAACAGCAGCACATATAGCCAGATACGTTTTTCCTGTACCGGCAGGTCCCATCGCCAGACAAAGATTATACTCCTGCATGGCTTTCATTAATTCGGCCTGGCCTTCAGAACGAGGTTTTACATTCTTCACATATTTTTTGTCACGTGCTGCGTCTATTTCATCGTCAAGCGGATGCCAGTCGGGTTGGTATCCATATCCGTCACGCCCTCCTTTAATCGCGTGTAAATGCTTTGCTTGCGCGGTGGATTTACGGGATTTTTTAGCCATGAATGACTCCTTTACGGTTGGGGGTTGTGGATAAAAGGATAGTGGNTAATTTCTGGATAAAAAAAACGCAGCCAATAAGGCTGCGTATGAGGGAGAGAGGGTTAAACTTGTTTGCGGCAGGCACTGCACAGGGCGGATTAAGGCCTTTGCCGGGATGCGCCTCGCTGGCGCGGAATTCTTTTAAATAATCTGATAAGTTCAAGGAGAGCCCTTGGTTAGATAATTCTTATCTACAAGGTTACCACATATCTATCCACAGTCAAGGGGTGCTGTNTTTTAAGAGCGATTTGTCGAACCGACGAGGCAGCGGGCCAGCGTTTTCAAGGTATCAGGGTTATGCTCAAGAAAAAGATAGGGCTCATTCAATTCAACCTCCATAAGCAAAAATCCATCCGCTGTTTCTACNCCATCGATTCGCGCGTATAGGGGCGGCTCAAAGGGCAGTTTNTCCAGAATTTGCTTTGCTGTTTCTNTGAGTTCTTCTGANGGTTGAAAATGNTCTACNTTGCCNCCGAAAGAGCTTTGGCATCTGAATTCCCCGCTNTGTGGTGTTTTAACAATNGCATGNCANAANTCACCATCTATAAAAACCAANGATATTTCNCCATTTTTACGGATATCAGAGATAAGTGGCTGTACCAGAACAGGCGTATCTTCCAAAATCTCGCATATATGNGCAGGTGCCTCGGATATNAGTTTTTCAGATGAGATGGAGTTAGTTTTATATGACGAGGCAGAAATTGAAGGTTTAACAACAAAGTCATCATAATGAGACTGGGCAGCGTAAAATGGAGTGAGCTTGCTCTCAATTTCCTCCGCATTGGTGATGACTTGTGTGGGAACTATCCTCACATCGCGGTCTTCAAGCTCTTTCAGATATAACTCTTTGTGAAGATTCCACAAAATGGTGTCGGGCGCATTGAAAGTAAGGGTTTTTGGCGCCAGTCGCTTTAAATGTTTAAGCCAGTTTTTATAAGCCGCAATATTGAGATAATAATCCCAGCAGGAAGAAATATATATACGGTCAAAATCCTGCCATGAAATGTCATCGGTCCAAGCGGGAACGCTTACATTATGCCCTTCGGATTCCAGATAATTTTGAAGAAGAACAATATCTTTATCTGCATCCCATTTTGAGCACTTCACCAGAGCAATTTGCATGACATTTGCCGTTTTTAAGCGGGTCTAAAGAATAGAGTCGTGTTGATCGTTGCGGGGTCATCTTTCGTAGACCCGGCATATTTAAGGCTATGCGCTTCAAAGTCATCCTTGTTGACCACTTCGTATAACATGGCCTTCACACCTTCTACCGAGCGCACCGCAACTTTTGCATCGGGCGCAGTTGTGCGGATACGATCAAGTGTCTTTTCTTTATCTTTTACAAGGGAAGCCACCATGACCACATCGAATTGTGAATAGTCTGCGTCCTCACCAGCTTGGTGTCTAACCTCTATCACGTCTGACAGCCCCATATTTTGTATCATCTGGCGAGACAACCTGACTGCCTCAGCATCTGTATCAAAGCATGTCATTTTATTGCCCGTTTGCAGGTAATATTCAATGGCTGTCAAAGGCAGTGGTCCAGACCCGACAAAAGCAATTTCTGCATCAGGTGAGATATCCAGCGTATCAAGCTGCTCTATTTCTGCATCAACGAGATCCTGATAACATTGTTTGTACCAGAAAAGATCCAAATCCTTTTCTTCAATGACAGGCATCTGGGCAAAAATCTTGGCGAAATAGGTTTCCATTTCAAACTCGGCCCGTGAAAGATAGCTTAATAATTCGGGTCTCAAATTCTGAATTTCTTCTGTTTCCAGAACTTTTGCAGCATCCTGCTCAACGGAGAAATTGAGTACGGCGTTTACAAAATCACTTAGGCAACGATTGACCTTATCATTGGCGGGTGACAAGTCGTTTTGTCTTGAAAGCTCCTGATGCGTATGTTTTGCAGCAGCGATAAAGTCACTTTGCAGATTTGGCGGAGTAGTCTGGTTTTCCGTAGCTTGGGAAAGCTGTAACATTTTAAACACCCTTGATAATGAGAATCGTTTTCAAATAAGATTTAGGTGCAGTGATACATCGACTCATTCAAGCCGTCAATCATAAATGAGAATAATTCTCATTTTCTTTTTGATAAGATGAATTACTAGATTTAAAGTTCAAAAATAGCCTTTAATCCGTCGGCTACAAACTGGATAGACAGGGCCGCAAGTAAAATACCCATGATACGCGCGATAAGTGAGCTGCCCGTTTCGCCAACGGCACGGATAACCTTCGAAGAGCCCAGCATGGTCAGGATGGACAAGCCCTGCACCAGAAGAACTGCAAGGATAACTATGGCCTTTGCGCTTAGATCCCCCGAAGCTGTGGTCATATGAAGAACAACAGCCGTCATACATCCTGGCCCTGCCAGAAGGGGAATGGCCAGCGGGAAAACAGCAATAGAATCGTCATTGCCGGAATTTTTTCCATAGGCGGATTTTTCAGATTCAAGCTGGTCGGGATCGTGAAAACCAACAATCATTCTAAATGCTGTAACAAATAGTAAAAGCCCCCCGGCTATACGGAAAGCTGCCACGCTGATGCCTAGAATATTCAAAAGCCAAGTGCCGACAAATCCAAAAACAACCAATATAATTGTCGCCATTACACCGGCCTTTACGGCAATACGCCGGCTTTGAGCATTTTTCATGTTGCGTGTTAACACAGCAAAAATACTGGCTGTACCGACAGGGTCAGCAATTACAAATAACGCGACAAAGGCGGAAAGGAATAAATCAGCTAGAGACATAAGATAATATTTAGCCTTTGAGAACGATAATGACCAGTAGAAATTCTGCTAAATTGCTGAAAATATTTATATACACCTTGTTTAATATGTAAAAATAAATTGACTTTTTAGCTTTGTCTAATTAATGTTACCGCATGTTAAACGAAGCCCAGCGCCTGCAGGCAAGGGCCGAAGCTGATGAATTCCTTCTCGTAAAAGATAAATTCCAGCTGGGTCACCTGCCAACAGAACAAAGCCATCCTGAAACACGGAATATGGACGAGCTTGTGCGCGACGATCTTGGGCAAGCCATTAACGTCTTCAAAAAGATAGATATTAATGCCATTGAAACGGTTTTAGCGCAGGGACGTCAATTCAATGCGATGAAAGCAGACATGCGAGATACTTTGCGCAAAGGCGGACGTATCTTTTTCTATGGGTGCGGGGCAACAGGTCGGCTTTCCCTGTCCACAGGCTATATGTGGCGTTATATGCTCGACAATTATGACGAACTTCCCAAGGCAGTTAAAAAACGTTTCTATAATCATATCCGCAGCATTACCAAAGGAAGTGATCTTGATGGTTTGCCTTTGAAAGACAGAATTAAGGGTTTGAGGGGGCGTATCGTTGATTTCATGACAGGTGGTGATGTCGCGCTGGTCAATTCTATTGAAAGTGCCGAGGATTACCCCGAATGGGCCGCAGAACATTTACGTGATCTGGGGTTTGGCAGGAATGATTTGCTCATAGCTTCCACCGAAGGCGGCGAAACTCCATCTGTTTTAGGAGCGCTTGAAGAAGCCGCAAATATTTCTGACAGACAACAATATCTGACCTATTGTAACCCTGACCGTACACTGGAAAACATTGAACGTTCAAAACGCGCGCTGGATGACCCGCGTATCACAAAGATATGTCTAAATAGCGGTCCGATGGCATTAGCTGGAAGTACCAGATTACAGGCTACTACAATGCAACAGCTTTTGGCAGAAGGCGCTTTATTCGGACTTAGCCAAAAAGATATTAAGCAGTTCAGGGATTTCACAGCCAAGACAGATTTTTCTTTTATGGCGCCTTTTATTGAAAAAGAGGCTCAGATAAACCTTCAAGGCGATAATATTTCTTACCGACTTGATGAACGCGTTGCCAATATCGTTTTTACAGATGTGACAGAGAGAAACCCCACATTTTCCTATCCGCCTTTGAAACATATTTTTGACGAACATGCCAACCCTTCATCAACATATGTTGTGATTAAAGATACAAAGCAAGGCAAGGATGCTTTCTGGACACTGTTGCGACGTGATCCGGATACGCTAGAGACTGAAGCTTTGAAAGATCGTGCAGGTATGGAGACATTGTTAAAATTTGATTTTTCAGAAGCAGCAACACATAGAGGTATAAGCGGTGAAAGCCTGCACATCTTTGATATTTCACAAAATGAAAATAGCAAAGTCAGTTTTCAACTAGATGATCTGAAACACGAGATAGACTTGTCCGCCCTTCACCCCGTTTGCCAGCAGCTTTTTGTAAAGATGACTATGAACATGCACTCGACCTTATTTATGGGTAAGCTTGATCGTTACAAAGGCAATTGGATGTCATGGGTTAAACCTAGTAATAATAAGCTGATCGACAGATGCGTACGCTATGTTCAGGACATGCTTGAAAATGAAGGGCACGGCGAACACTCTTACGAAGATATCTGCTATGCTTTGTTTGAGGAGCGTATGGAGCTAGCCGTAAACGAGCCAATTGTTCTGAAAGTTTTTGACCGTTTGTCAAAAGGCGGTGATGCTTATAATCGTGGAGCTGCGCCTACAACGCCAGGATTATAACTGTGTTTTTTCCAAAAACTCAGGCCAAGCCCTCCACCCAAAAAGACCCATAACCCCAGCCCTGTAAGCGCATAGCGGATATCAAAATATTCATCCATTGCGCCGATAAACAGGCTGAGCGGAATAAAAGCAATGCTAACTGTAAAACCCATCGCAGATAATGCAGTTGCGCGCCTTTCTGCACTAACTTCACGGGCTATCAGCTCACTAAAAAACGGAAGACCCCCCCCATAAATAAGTGCCCCTGTAAACAAAAGTACAAGCGAAATGTAGGGGATGTTGAATGCGCCAATCCAACTGGCACATATCATGGACAATATCATTAATGTAAGTATGGAAAAGGGTGACAGACGTGCAAACAAGATGTGACCAAATTGTCCACCCAGTCCTCCTGCCACAAATCCGATGGCCATAAGCACTCCAAAATATTTTTCATTAATATCGTTTAGCATGAAAAATGGTTGCTGTGCCCACATCATCTGCTTGGTCGCACTGAAAAGTATAACGGCGATAAGAATAGTCGAAGCCAAAAGCTTGTGACCATGTAAACAGTATTTTGCCGTATCCAAAATATCCTTCATCGGCTGTATTTCAGCACTGGCCCGATGACGTAAAGGTTCTTTGATTAACAAAGAAATGATTAAGGCGCCGAACAACGTAGCGATATCGACATAGAATGGAAAATAGGGATTTAAAGCATATAAAAGCCCGCCACATATTGATCCTATGCCAACACTATAAAGCCCGATACCGTGCCTGCGCCCTTCCAGTTTTTGATAGCACTCAAGGTTTTTACTTTCATGAAGACTATCATACATAAGGGCCGATATAGTGCCTGAATTACAGGCAACGGCAATGCCCAAAATGCCTTGTGCAATCATAACGTCGGCAAGACCATCTGCCATTAGAATTGCGCCATAACCGATCATGCCAAATATTGAAGCGAGAGAAAGGGTATATTTACGAGACCAGCGATCAGATAAATAACCACTTGGGACTTCCATTGCGATCACAACCACGGCAAAGAAAGCCTCGGCAAATAGAAAGTCCTGAAAACTTAAATCAAGCTGATGGTTATAAAAAGGAATTATAACAGGCAACATGAAAATTAGGCTGGTGCAGGTCGTATATGCATAGAGTAGGAAAGAGTTCGAGAATTTTCCTACCATGTCACATCCATTTTCCCCAGACCCTTGGTATCAAATCGGGCATAGCAGTATGTATCAATAATTTTTCCGGTAGGCAGCACATCGTCTTTTTGTAAAACAGCCTCTTTCTGAAAGCCGCATTTTTCAATAACGCGCTGGCTAGGAAAATTACCTTCAGCTGCATTTATCTTCACCTTACTTGCTTTTAAGGCATTGAAAGCATAAATAGTCAGGGCTTTGGCAATCTCGCTGGCATACCCTTTTCCGGTTTCAGTTGATCGCACCCAATAACCGATTTCAAAAATGCGCACATTCCAGTCCATACGGTGTAGACCTGTCGACCCTATAAGTCTTTTCGGATTCTTCCTGTCGAAAGCCAAAAGCATCAAGTCCTCACGCTTAATGAATTTAGCATGTGCATTACGAGCAGTTATTTCGTCTTGCGTCTCATCAATTTCGCCTTTTGCCCAAGGCATCCATTGTTGCAATTCGCTCCAACTTTCTCGTTTGGCCTCGCTCATTGCTACGCCGTCTCCCGCCTTTGGAGGCCGCAAAATCAAGCGTAGTGTCGTAATCGGAACTGGTACATCTTCCAGTATAGCGGCCATAAATACCCCCCATATTTTAAGGTAAACTTATGCGCTTGTCTGAAATCTCGGGTTCCAGGCCTCAAAACGCATGGCACCATCAACAAGTGTGTCATTAAACACAAACCCCGTTCTTTGGAGAACATATTGAGCCGCTAGGTTTGCTTCTTCTGCAACACCATATATGCCGACAAGACCTAAATCATTATAGGAATATGCCAGCAGCGCTCTTAACAATTCGGTGGCGTAACCTCTGCCGCGCTGTGCATCCACAATTTCATAGGCAACAGCACCGACCCTACCATAGGGTTTGGCCTGTACGCTTACTTCAGCTGCTCCAACATATGAGTCGTCATCCTTGGTGTAAGCCCGAAACAAGACTTTTTCTGCATTGCTTTTTGCAATGTCTATTTTTAAACGGATTGTTTGCAAAGACTCCAAGTTTTCCAAATCATCCAAATCTTCTATATCAAATGGCGCGCTCATCTTTTTCTCCTTTCAAAATTTTTAAAAACAACGCGTTTTAAAATCCTTTTGGGCTTAAATCCAAAAAAGAGCTGATACGAGATTTGAAAGTTTGGTGATGTTTGAAATTCGTCAGCTTTTTTGAGGTTTCAAGCTGACTTAAGGAATTTACATCAGCTAAAAAAGGCCCTTCATCAGGGGCGAATGCATAATCTGGCACATCACATACACGGCAGACACGGCAAACGCCCCAATCGCAAATTCGCGATTAAGCGTCCATGTGGCTGTCAGTGTTCTTGCTTGTGATTTCATTAATTACACTTCTTTCTAAAACTGATATAAATAGGAAAACATAAAACTCCTTAATTTGGCAAGATAAAAATTTTTACAACCGGGTAAGGAATTGTTTTATCCTCTGGTTCGTTATTTATTATGTTGAGCTTAAATGCGCTTTAAACGAGGGAGACAGACGCTATGCCGTCAATAGAGATTTTATTTGTATTTGCAGTATTAGCTGGAATTTTCTATGCCTTTGTAACTGAAAAACTGCCCCCCGATGTTGTTGCCATGACCGGTTTTGGAATCATCATGGTAAGCGGGATTATTTCATTTGATGATGCTTTTTCTGTCTTTTCAAACTCGGCACCACTGACAATTGGTGCGATGTTTGTTATCTCCGCCGCTCTTGAACGTACAGGATGTGTAGAGCTTTTGGGGCGTATTGCGACAAAGTATACAGGCAGGTCTCAATTATCTGTGTTGCTTGTAATATTGCCGATAGTCATCATTGTCTCCGCATTTATGAACAATACCCCTGTAGTTGTTGTTTTAACACCTCTTTTGATAGCGCTGGGGCGTGAACGGGATATCGCAGGGTCAAAGCTTCTTATACCACTTTCATATGCGGCCATTTTGGGTGGAACGATGACCTTGATCGGAACTTCTACAAACCTGCTTGTCTCGGGAATGGCACAGGACTATGGCATAGATTCGTTTAATGTTTTCACTATTACGGCCCCTGGCGCGATCATGGCGTTTGTAGGTTTTATTATAATGCTTGCCCTGTCTTCCTTTTTGTTACCTGAAAGACGTTCCTTGCTGACAGCATTGAGTGATAAAGAAAACAAGAAATATGTCACACAGTTATTCGTGACGAAAGATTCACCCCTGATCGGTCAGAAACTCTCAGAATCACCGCTGGCAAAAGCAGGTGATACGAAAATAATGGATCTTATAAGACATAAAACGTCTTTCCGCTTTGCCATGAAAGATATCGATATAAAAGCGGGTGACCGTATTATGGTCTTGACCAACACGAATGAGGTCTTAAGCTTTCAGGAAAGCGAAGGCGTTGAAATTGCCGGTGGTAAATATCACCATATCGAGCCTTTATCAGAAGAAGAAACAATAATGGTAGAGGGAATTGTCGGGCCTAATTCCACTTTGCTCGATATACCAGTTTCACAATTGCAATTTCGTCGTAATTATGGCGTTTATATTATGGGCATCCACCGTGACCGCCAGCTTATCCAGACAGATTTTATGAACTTTAGCCTGCAAATGGGTGACACCCTTCTTCTTAGCGGGCCTGCCGAAGACCTTAAGCTATTATTTGATGAAAACGGGCTGACGAACCTGTCTGTTCCCAAAGCTTTTCCGATACGCCGCAGGAAAGCACCGCTCGCCCTGATGATATTAACATGTGTAGTGGCTGCCGCTGCCCTTAATATCGTGCCGATCGAGGTTTCTGCCATGATAGGCGCAATATCTATCGTATTGACACGTTGTATCGAACCAAAAGATATCTACAAGGTTGTAGAATGGCCTATACTTTTCCTCATATTCGGAATGCTGGGTGTTTCTTTGGGAATGGAAAAATCGGGTGCTGCCGAGTATCTGGTCGATAATGTTGTAGATGTTGTAAAAGACATTGGCCCACTTGGCATTTTGGCGGCCGTATATATCCTGACATCCGTTTTAACAGAACTTGTATCCAATAATGCTGTCGCGGCTCTTTTAACCCCTATCGTCATTTCTCTTTGCAATACGCTTGGATTGGAGCCTATACCTTTTCTGGTGGCTTTAATGTTTGCGGGAAGCGCATCTTTTGCAACACCCATAGGCTACCAAACAAATACCTTCGTATATGGTGCAGGTAACTATAAATTCTCGGATTTCCTGAAAATCGGTGTGCCTATGAATATAATCATGTTTATCATAGCCATGATTGTCATACCCATGTTTTGGGAGCTGGTTTAGGCTGATATGAAAAAAGCTTGTCGTTAGTCGTATACATATCGTATAAAGCGCTCCATGTTTGAAACATTAATTCGAAATATAAAAACGTCCTATTATGGGTGGAAAGAGGAGTGGACTGAAAAAACAGCAGACCACCCTCCGCTTGAAACTATATATCGTGCATTTCGAATTTGGCGAAATCGTGAATTTGTCAGGCATATAAAACATGACGAGATTGTTACGCAAGTTGCAGATGATGCTGTATTAAAATCCCGATATTCGTTTATGGTCGTAATGTCTTGCGGTATCGCAATTCTCGGACTTCTATTGTCATCACCGGCAGTTATTATCGGGGCAATGCTGATTTCACCTTTGATGGGCCCAATAGCGGGCTTGGGTTTTTCGCTGACCGACATTGATTTTAGGCAAATGAAAAGATCGCTTGAAGCCATTATAGTCGGAACTATCCTGGCGGTCCTTATTTCATATCTGGTTGTTAAAATATCACCGATTACTGATGCTACTCCTGAAATTCTTGCACGTACACGTCCGAACTTGTTTGACCTTCTTGTCGCTGTCTTCTCAGGTCTTGCCGGAGCATACGCCACTATTTATCAAAGAGGTGGTACCATTGTTGGAGTTGCCATTGCAACAGCATTGATGCCGCCATTGGCCGTTGTGGGATACGGTCTTGCGACGGCATCATGGACAATCGCAGGCGGAGCATCTTTTCTGTTTATGACGAACCTTTTGGCTATCGCCTTGAGTTTTGCAATTATGGCAAAATGGTATGGTTTCGGGCGCAGGCATTCCCCGTCTTACACACTTTGGCAAAGCCTTTTGACAGTCACTGTCTTTGTTATTTTGTCCATACCGCTGGGCATATCTCTCATGGATATTGCTTATCAATCCTATTTCACAAAATCCGCGCGTTCTCAGATAGATACATTATATGAAGACGCCTATTCACGAATAACGGCCTTTAATGTCCGTTTTGACAGGGATGATAGCGTGTATCTTGAAGCAGTTGTTGTAACAGATAAACCCGTAAGAGATGTGAATGCAAAGCTATCGGATAGCCTTAAAACTCAGGCGCGAGGAACGGTGCTGTCTAGTGTCGATCAGGTAATTTTGTCACGAGCCCAGCAGAAACAGGCAGAAGCTGCGGAAAATGTTTTACCCGCTGCAACTGTTTCTGTTCCTTTGGATGCTGCCCAGATTGAGATGAATACCTCACGAAATATTGAGCAGCGCATAAGACAAAGTATTTCTTTTGAGGTATCAGACGTATTGGTCGATCCCGAAACGAGGACCGCTTCTATATTTGCGGCCAATGACCGGGCAAATACTTTTTCATCCCTTCGTGCCGGTGAGGCCAATATTTCAGGTAGATTTGAGGGTTGGAACATTCAAATTTTACCGACAATACGTGCTTTGCCTTACCTTTACTTTGAAACAGGTAGTGTAGAACTTAATGATGATGAAACAGAAAAACTTGAAGATATATTATGGGCATTGCAGCGCTGGAATATAGAAAAGGTAGAAGTGATAGGTTTTGCAAGTTCTACTGGTGCGGGGCGTAGTATTAATACCCGACTTGCAGAAGAGCGTGCAGAGAATATTGCAAAACTTTTAAATGAGGGCGACATAGAAGCTGTCAGCAGATCAGACTATTTAAGCAATCAGCAAATCACTCTAGAGAGAGAGCTGGGGCGGACTCGATTTCAACGCGTAGAAATCCGCCTGTTGCCCGAGGAAGGGGAATAAATCTCATGAACACATCTAAACGAAAGATAAAAGACGCACCCAAGGTTGGTATGGTCTCACTTGGTTGCCCCAAAGCATTGGTCGATTCCGAGAGGATCATGACGGCTTTGAGATCCGAAGGATACCAGTTTTCGAATACACATGAAGGGGCGGACATAGTTATCGTGAACACTTGCGGTTTTCTTGATTCAGCAAAGGAAGAGTCTCTTGGTGCGATTGGTGATGCACTGGACGAAAACGGGCGCGTTATTGTAACAGGCTGCATGGGTGCAGAGCCTGATCAGATTACAGAAAAATATCCGAAAGTTTTGGCCGTGACAGGCCCCCATCAATATGAGCAGGTTTTGGAAGCAGTACATGATGCCTTGCCACCTGTGCATGACCCATTTGTTGATTTGGTACCTGAAGAAGGTCTTAAATTAACACCGCGCCATTATGCTTATCTGAAAATTTCAGAAGGATGTAATAACCGCTGTACGTTTTGCATTATTCCGGCACTGCGTGGCGATCTGGCCTCGCGTCCCATACATCACGTCATGTATGAAGCAGAAAAGCTGGTCAATGCGGGTGTTAAAGAATTGCTTGTTATCTCGCAGGACACAAGCGCGTACGGTGTAGATTTAAAATATGCCGAATATCCATGGCATAATAAAAAGCGTAAGACCAAATTCTATGATTTATGCGAGGCGCTGGGTGAGCTTGGAACGTGGAATCGTCTGCACTATGTTTATCCGTATCCGCATGTGGATGATGTGATACCTCTGATGGCGGAAGGTAAAATCCTGCCTTATCTAGACATTCCTTTTCAGCATGGATCGCCTGCCGTTTTGAAGAAAATGCGCCGTCCCGGAAATCAGATTAAAACGGCTGGGCGCATCCAGAAATGGCGTGAGATTTGTCCTGACCTGACGATACGCTCGACCTTTATCGTAGGCTTCCCAGGCGAAACAGAAGAAGATTTTGAAATGCTTCTCGACTGGCTGGATGAGGCACAGATTGAGCGCGCGGGTTGTTTCAAATATGAACCGGTAGAAGGTGCGCAGTCAAACGCAATCGAAGGCCATGTACCAGAAGAAGTGAAGGAAGAGCGTTGGCACAGATTCATGGAAAAGCAGCAGGAAATCTCTGCCGCGATACTTCAGAAGAAAATCGGAAAGACATTACCCGTTATCGTAGATGAAATTGAGAGTGACGCACTTGTCTGCCGCTCGCAAGGGGATGCGCCGGAAATTGACGGTAATGTCTATTGTAACGTCGTTGAAGGCATCAAAGAAGGCGACATCATAAACGCCAAAATCGTAGATGCCGATGATTATGACTTATGGGGTTCTGTCTCAAACTCTTAAGGCTATTTACTAAAGATCCAGTTCAATCATAACCGGGATATGGTCTGACGGTTTTTCCCAGTCGCGTGCTTCTTCCAGCGTTTTATAGCTTTTCAATTTAGGCTTCAAAGGTTGTGTCACCCAGATGTGATCAAGCCTGCGCCCGCGGTTGGATTTACGCCAGTCACGATTTCGGTAAGACCACCATGTATAGGCCTTTTCTTCCATATCAATAAAATGTCGTGCAGTATCTATCCAATCCAGACTGTCTAGCATATCAGCAAGACGTGTGGTTTCTGGGGGCGTATGCGAGACAACCTTTAAAAGTTGCTTATGTGACCAAACATCGTTTTCGTAAGGGGCAATATTAAAGTCACCTAAGGCAATAGCAGGTTTCTTAGGGTCGCACACTGTTTTGAAGAAGCCGGTCATTTCTTCTAAAAAATCCAGCTTATGTTTAAATTTGTCGTTTATTGCAGGATCAGGTTCGTCCCCACCTGCCGGAATATAGAGATTATGCAGGTCAAAATCCTTAAAACTGGCGGCAACATGCCTACAATCTTCGCGCCCGCATCTGTGATGGACAAGATGGTCCGAGAAAGGGTGTTTGGAAATGATCGCCACACCGTTATAGCCTTTCATGCCATGTGCATGGATGTGTTCGTAACCGGCTTCGCGGAAAGTATCAAAGGGAAAAAATTCATCCGGTGTTTTGGTTTCTTGCAAGCAGACAATATCCGGTGACCACTTTTTCATTACGTCCAAAACGATAGGTGCGCGCAGGCGTACGGAATTAATATTCCAGGTCACGATTTTCATTTGCGGTACTCCTTTAATTTATGATTCGAACAGAAAATAATATCCATATGCCGTAATCAGTGCGGGAACAGAGGTATAGGCCGTGGCAAGTATAGCTGCTCTTGGTGCAAGAGCGATTGCCGGGAACAGGGCATCGCCGTCATTACTGATCGCGTTACCGATTTGTGCGGAAAATGGCACTATACCTGTCAGATAAAGCGTTGTGACAACAATTTGCGGCCCACACCCAGGCACAAAACCGATAAGGACAGCAATTAACGGTGTAAGCGGTGCCCAGACTGCAAAGAACCCTGCAAGGTCGAAGCCGCTGAAATGCATGCCAAGCTCATACGCCAAAAAAGCCATAATTACCCATACTGTCACAAAATTAGTGTCGATCATAACCCGCTCAAGGTGGATTTTAAGACCATGGGTTTCGGTTAGTTTCCCTGAGAGGTTTGTCATTGACGGCCCTGCATTTTTGGCAGTAGTCCATATTCCCACGCAGACAAGGGCGCCGACCATACCTATCCATTTGGTTGGATCAAGGTTTGAAAAACTACCGAACCACAAATTTGTATCAACCTGAAAAGCTGTACCAATACCAAGTATAAATCCTGGTATTATTAATAAAAGCCAAGGGGTGTGTAAAAGCCATAAATGAGGGTCTGGCTCAAAAGTATGCAGGAAATGGGGCTTTGTATCAACTTTGTGTTTAAGGAAATCTTTTCCATGAATTAATGTCACAAGATATCCGGAAATTGTTCCTACACTTAAACAGATCGCATAAACTTTCAATGCAGTTGTCGGTTCTTGTGCTAGAAGCAAGAAAGCAGCATCGCCCATAGTAGAGGTTAGCACGGCAACCACTGCCCCGAAGCCAAGTCTACCCGTAACATATTGCGTAATAACAATGATCGCCCCTCCGCAGCCGGGGAGTGCCCCCATCAGCGCTGCAATGGGTACTTGATAGCGTTCATATTTTTCAAGCAGGTAATTCGTATCTAGTTTGAAAATATGTTCAGCAGTATAGAATAAAAAAAGTGTAAAGGCGACAAAGGTAGTGACCTGTATATAGGCATCTGCCAATGTCTGATGCACAATCTCCCGTAAATTATCAGGCGTGAAAACAGCAAGACAAATAAGTCCGAGGAAGATTACAACACGTAATTCCCGGGAGCCGCTGGGCGTTTTTCTGCGGTCCTTAAAAGCCTTTTTCTCAGTAATATTCATGGAAACTAAGTGTATGCCTTAAAAGGGAAGACCTCCACCCAAAGCCCCGGGAGGTATCCCCATATTTTGCATGGCTTTTTGTGTCTCTTCCGACATTTTGGCGTCCGCTTTTGTGCGAGCATCGTTCATGGCGGCAACAACCAGATCTTCCATCATTTCCTTGTCATCACCGGAAACCAGTTCAGGCGCAACCTTCAAAGATTTTGTCATACCCTTACAAGTCATAACAACAGTTACCATGCCGCCACCGGACGTACCTGTCACTTCTACGTCTCCAAGTTCTTCTTGAAGCTGTTCCATTTTCTTCTGCATTTCCTGTGCCTTTTTCATTAGGCCTTGCATGTTCATCATCAGTTGATCTCCTCTTCTTCTGTTTTTTCCTTAATGTCTATAATCTCTGCCCCGGGAAATACTTTGATGACCTCGCTGACAAAAGGATGCGCCATAATTTTATCCAGTTCTTCCCGTTCACGTTTTTCTCTTTGTTTTCGCAGAGTAGGTTGCGCGTTTTCGCGACCAATTGTGACCGCCCAGCGGCGCCCTGTCAGCTCTAATAGCTTTCTTTGCAAGTTTGAAGAAAGGTCAGAAGGTGCGTGTTCGGCGGGTAGAAACTCTATCTTGCCTTGCCTTAGGGAAATCAATTGAACAAACTGGTCAATTTGGGAGGCAAGCAACATCGCCCCATTAGATTCCAACAAGGCGACAACATCTTCCAGCTTATCCAGATTACCGTTTGCAACAGCCATGGTTTCAGGTTTTTCTGATGGTGCTGATTGAGAGGCTGTACCGGGACGTGTCTTGTTTCCGTGGCCATTCATAACGGAAACCGATGCCGTCGCAGATGAGGAACGCGCGGTTGCACCGTTACCTTGTCCATTTCCTGATGTTTGACCCCCAGCAGAGGCTGATCCGCCTGAAGAGCCGTGCAATTTCTTGATAAGGTCAGCCGGATCGGGAAGATCAGAAGCGTAGCAGAGCCTTATGAGAATCATTTCTAATACGGCCTGCGGCTGTGGCGAGGAGACAATTTCGCCCGTGCCTTTCAAAAGAATTTGCCATGCTTTCCCAAGAGAAGGCACAGATAAAGATTGAGCGAGTTTAGTAGCTGCAGACAATTCCTCATCGCTCATATTGGGTGCAACGGTACGTCTTGCTTTTGGAACAGCTTTAATCTTTGTCAGAAGGTGACAGATTTCGGTCATGTCTTTTATAAGTGCAACAGGTTCTTGCCCGCGTTCGTAAAACCCTGCTGCCAAATCAAAAGCTTCGGACGTATTTCCTTCCATAAGAGCTTTAAATAGCTCTAACGTTTGCATCCGCTCGTTAAGACCCAACATGGACTTAACGGTATCAGTGGTTAACACATTCTCACTTAATGAAATTGCCTGATCCAGAATACTGAGACCATCTCGAACAGACCCGTCTGCGGCACGGGCGATCATACTTATGGCCTCATCATCGGCAGTGATGCCTTCTTGTGCGCATATATTTTTATAGTGCGCGGCTAGTTCATCAACAGTAACGCGCCGCAAGTCGAAACGCTGGCAACGCGATAGTATTGTCACGGGTACTTTGCGGATTTCGGTCGTTGCAAAGATAAACTTCACATGGGCAGGTGGCTCTTCAAGCGTTTTTAAAAGTGCGTTAAAGGCCTGATCGGTCAGCATATGCACTTCATCGATAATATAGATTTTATAACGCGCCTCACTCGGAGCGTAACGCACGCCGTCAATTAATTGTCTGATATCATCAATACCGCGCTGGTCGGCACCGTTCATTTCTATGACATCGGGATGGCGGTCCTCGGTAATGGCCTGACAGATCTTACAATTATCGGTCGGGCCAGTCGTTGGGCCGGCCTTTCCATCGGAGCCTGTATAATTGATGGCTTTGGCAATAATACGGGCAGTGGTTGTTTTTCCTGTTCCACGAATACCTGTCAACATATAGGCATGTGCTATACGGTCGGATTCGATTGCATTTTTGAGTGTGCGGACAAGCGCATCCTGACCAATCAATTCATCGAAATTGGTGGGGCGGTATTTGCGCGCCAGAACCTGGTAAGGCTTTTGTTTTTCGGAAACAACGGAATCAGACATGTCTTTAGTTTTACTAAAGCTTGAAGGCTCAGACAAGGTGTAATCGAAAGGGATAAACAAGTATCCTTAATGAGACCTCTTGACTGCGCTCGGGATGAAGGAAGGTCATATAATTGAGAAAAATAAGAAAAGGAAGCCGGACACGACCCGGAGAATTCGTTACGGCTGCTGCCTCTCGGCCCTGACCGGATTGGCGAAACATCCGCCCGCGCCGACTTCCCATGTCTATTTAGACGTCTGCATTATAAAAATCAAGGTTTGTTTGGTAAATTAACCGACAAGTGAGCGACCAGCCAGATCTTCCATCCGCGTTCTGAATGGCAATTCATGGTCTCTTTTATTTTTCCATTTGGATTTAACACTACGGGTTGGAAGGAAAAGCTCATTTTCGTCGGGCATAGGGTAGCCGTAATTATTATAGTGTATCATAGGGTGCTCCTTAACAGCTTATTTTTGGTCGAGAATAAACTGTCGAAGAGGAAAATAATTCCCTGCAAGGACACAAAAAAACGCGCTGAAAGGTTTTCCCTATCGCGCGTTGTCTTCGCTGCCCATTGCTGCCCCGGCCAAGGCTTGGTATTTCGAATTGGCCTGTGTTTTATGTATCTGGCTTTTTTTCTCTTTTCCGGTACGATCATGCAATTCTTTTTTCATGCTGTCCCGAGTGGGGAGTGGAAAGCCGTGTTCACTGTATTCTTCAGACATCACGTAACTCCTTCTTACAGTTATTATTATACATGATTTAAGCGGATTTGTCTTGTATTAAATCATGTGTGTATCTCCATCCATAACAAACCTCCTTGGCTTTAGTTCCTCCAATCTCGACAAAATGTTTACCAATTCGTGTGGCACCCATCTTCTCATAGAACCCGCAGGCGCGCTTGTTTTTATCCAACACCCATAAACACATGCTTGTGTGTTTCATTGGTTTTAGCTCCCGGGCGGCATGCTTTAACAGGGATGTACCGACACCTTTGCGCCAGTAATCGGGAAGGATATATAGGGCAAGTATTTCAGCAGTATAAAGCGGGCGAATGGCGGATTGTCCGGGTGGAGGCGTATGAATACGTCCATAAGACACAAAGCCGACAGGGTGATTGTCAATATAGGCAATATCGGCCTTTATTTCAGGGTTATCCAGCCACTCAGTCCAAAGATCGGCCTTTTCACCCGGTTTAAGTCCGTCCAGATACTCCTGATTAATAATGCCACCATAAGCACCTCTCCATCCTTCAACATGGAGAACACCCAGAATATCTGCTTCTTTTTGCGAAGCTTTGTAAATTTCAATCATAAAATATCTATAACACACCCGTTATATTGAGCAAAACCAAATGCCTCCCCCTTCAAGCGAGAGGAGATATTTTCTAATATGATAATGGCGTTAACCCTCTCTTTAACTTTTTAGGTTACGTTAATGGAAGAAAAGAGGAGAATACCATAATGAGATCTTTATCATCACATTTTGAAAACGCTTTAGCCGGAGCCAAAGGCCCTTCTGCTTATGCAGATGGACCAAGTATGTTTGCAGGCGGTGCAGCACCTGCGCTTGGCCTACAAAATACTTTTGAAATAGCCTAGCTTTCAGTCCTGTAATTTGGCGCCTCGGCCGTGATTGTAACATCATGGACGTGGCTTTCCCTATAGCCAGCCGAGGTCATTTTCATGAATTCGGCTTTTTCTTTCATCTCGGCAATATCTGAACATCCCGTATAGCCCATCGAAGCACGCAAACCCCCGACCATCTGGTGGATCACGTTGGAGACAAACCCTTTATAAGGTACACGCCCCTCGATACCCTCAGGAACGAGTTTTTGAGCATCTTTTACATTACCCTGAAAATATCTGTCTGCCGAGCCGCGTGTCATCGCGCCGACCGACCCCATACCGCGATAGGTTTTATAAGAGCGTCCTTGATAAAGGATAACCTCGCCGGGGGCTTCATCCGTACCTGCCAGAACAGAACCTAGCATAACGCAATCGGCACCAGCAGCTACGGCCTTGGCCATATCACCTGAATATTTTATACCACCATCTGCAATGACGGGAACACCTGCGTCACGACAAGCGGAAGCAACATCCATAATCGCCGTTAGTTGAGGAACACCGACGCCTGCTACCACGCGTGTAGTGCATATAGAGCCGGGCCCAATTCCGACTTTAACAGCGTCCGCACCATGATCAATTAAGGCTTTGGCGGCATCAGCAGTTGCAATATTGCCTCCGATAATCTGAAGATCCTTATTAGGTAAGTCACGTACGCGCTTTACCGTTTCAAGGACATTCTGGGAATGACCGTGTGCGGTATCAACGACAAGTACATCCAGACCTGCATCAACCATGGCCTCGGCGCGCTCATAAGCACTTGTACCGGTTCCGACAGCTGCCCCGACAAGCAAACGACCGTCTTTGTCTTTGCTGGCGTTAGGGAACAGGCGTGTACGTTCTATATCCTTGACTGTCATCAGGCCGACACATTTATAATCACTATCAACAATAAGAAGCTTTTCAATGCGGTTTTTATGAAGGAGTTTCTTGGCCTCTTCACGGGAAACATCGCGCGTGACAGTTATAAGATTTTCCGAGGTCATTAATGCGCGTACAGGTGTACCCATATCCTCGGCGAAACGGACATCGCGGTTTGTCAAGATACCGATCAGTTTTCCATTGTCTTCCGTCACAGGAATGCCGGAAATACTGTTTTTTTCCATCATTGACAGTGCCTCGGCCAAGGTTTTGTCGGGTTCAATGGTTATAGGGTCTAGCACCATGCCGGATTCAAAACGTTTTACTTTCTTAACATTTTCGGCCTGTAATTCAACGCTCATATTGCGGTGAAGAACGCCTAAGCCACCAAGCTGTGCCATTGCAATAGCCATCTCAGCTTCTGTCACAGTATCCATGGCAGAAGAGAGAACAGGAATATTTAAGGTAATATTTTTGGTTAGATGCGTCTTTGTATTTGCATCATTGGGGTGAATTGATGATGCCGCCGGAAGTAGCAAAACATCGTCAAAAGTTAAACCTTCGCGTAAATTTTTCTGGAGTAGAGCCATGGAATGCAAATCCTTTGTCGAGATAACGTGATTTGCAATGCAGTTATAGGCATTTTTCAGAAAAAGTAAAGAGGTTGTCTGTTGTCAATTATATATCAAGGTTTTTAAGAAAGGCCATTGCTCTCTCTCCTTGCTCAGGAGGAAGGGTTTTGCAAGCCTCTTCTAAAATAATCCGCTCGCTTTGCGATGGGATTTCACCCGGTGAGAAGACGCTATTCACTCCAGCCATCCCCAAAAGTGATCTCTCACTATTAATTGTAAAGCGAGCCCTTAAAGCGTCTGTTTCTGCAATTATTGATTTTGTATCCATAAAACCTCCATATTTATGTAAATAATAAAGAATTAATTATTATTTGTCAAATTTAGGAGGTTTTATGTTCTACATTTCGTTTTTTGGTGCGTTTATGGAAGCTTGTTCCACTGTAGTATAAGAGTAATCAAAGTCGATTTCGTCGAGACATTTCATACGAAGACCACGAAGTGGGTTTTTTTCTTTGATTTTAGAAGCAAGATTATAAATACGGCTCATGATTTGATAGTCCCTGTATGATTTGAGTTTTTTCCAATTATGGTGTTTTAAAGCATATTTACAAGGGTTTTTAATGCTGCGATGAAGCAGGATTGATACGTTTTCGCCGTCTTTTGCATGCAAGAAATAATTATTACATGCGAATTCTTTTTGTAACTGCATGTAAAAAAGGCCGCTATTTTTAGCGGCCTTTTTTGAATATCTTAAGAGTTATTACTCTGTAATTTTAGAAACAACACCTGCACCCACTGTGCGTCCGCCTTCACGGATAGCAAAGCGAAGACCTTCGTTCATCGCGAT
>NZVS01000064.1 GCA_002701555.1 Alphaproteobacteria bacterium
AACACTTCTTCCCAAAGTCATTATGTATAAGTCGTGCGTTGAACTATTTTTTATGAAACAGAATTTTGAGATTATGACGGGCTTGGGGAGGTATTGCATGAAGACGCTTATGGGTTTGATCAACAGCAGGCTAGCCGTCGTGTCATAGCACCTGCACCTTTCGCTGAACATGCACCATCGTCTTTAAAACAGAATGCGCGCGAAAAAGATATTGCACCAAGCAGGGATCTAAGAAGAGCCGCTGCACAAAAAGCAGAAGATCTGCGTAATAGTGCTGCCGCTGTCATGCCTGAAGAGCCAACTATGCTCGAAAGATTACAATGTGCTCCCCAGTATTGGTACGGGAAAGGCGCTGTTGCACAATGCTTGCTAGAAGCCAGTCGTAAATAAAAAAGCGGAGCTTTGCCCCGCTTTTTATATTAAGTTTTAAATTCTACTCTGTAATCATAATCGTCTTTATGTTTACAAATTCGCGTACTCCAAATCCACCATGTTCACGTCCGTACCCGCTTTCTTTAACTCCACCAAAGGGGAGGTTTGGTTGAGCAGTCTGGTAGCCATTGATATTTACCATACCGGTATCTATACCAGTTTTGGCAATACGAATAGCGCGTTCGCGATCCTCTGAAATAACGCCTCCGCCAAGACCATAGCGATGGTCGTTGGCAATTTGAATGGCGTGTTCCTCATTCTCTGCCCGGAATAATACAGCAACAGGGCCAAATAACTCATCGTTATAAGCGGGTGACCCGGGTTGTGCGTTTTCCAGAACGGTTGCGGGATAGAAGTAACCCTTACCTTCTGGTATTTTACCACCGCATAAGACTTTTGCACCGGCCTGTTGTGAATCTTCTACCTGTTCATGTAGTTTTTCCTGAAGATCCTTACGTGCCAAAGGGCCAAAATCAATATCTTTATCATGTGGATTCCCATATTTGGAATTTTTCATTGATTGTACAAATTTCTCTTTAAATTCTTCATAAACGCTATCAAGAATTATAAACCTTTTGGCAGCCGTACATGTTTGACCGCTATTAGTTAGGCGTCCTTTAGTGCAAACCTTTACAGCTTTTTCGATATCGGCATCATCAAGAATAATATACGGGTCACTTCCACCCAGTTCTAAAACGTTCTTTTTCAGAGCTTTACCACATTTTTCTGCAACAATCTTTCCGGCTTCTGCACTTCCTGTAAAAGTAACGGCTCGTACCTTATCATGCTCAATGAGCTCATCCACTGTCCCATCCTTCACATAAATCACACTAAACACGTTTTCAGGTACCCCTGATTCTTCAAAGATGCGCTCTAGCTTTTCTGCAGTTTCCCAACAAATTTCGGCGTGTTTAAAAACTGTTGTATTGCCGGCTAGGATGTTTGCAACGCTATAGCGTATGGCTTGGTATAGTGGAAAATTCCAAGGTTGCATGCCCAGTACGACACCAATTGGCTGATAAGTAATAATACCCTTACCATTATCAAATTCACGCGTTTCATCTTCTAGGTATTTGACGCTTTCAGTTGCAGTATACTTACAAATTTGTGCACAAAGCTCGACTTCTTGTTTGCCTTGCTCCAAGGGCTTACCCATTTGGTTTGCCATCATTTCGGCTAATTCATTTTTGCATGAAATTAAAGTCTCACCGATTTTTTTAACGATTTTTGCGCGTTCCTCAACAGGTGTCTCGCGCCAGCTTAAAAAAGCCTCATGTGTATCTTCGATTATCTGCTCTGCTTCTGTTTTTGTGTGCAGCGAATAGGTTTTATGCAGTTCTCCTGTGGCCGGATTGTAAGTTTTTACCGTTTCTCTATTATCTTGCTGTATTGCTTTTTGTGCGTGTACCATTTTAATTTCCTTTTGGATTTTATGGGTGAGTTTATTTACGCTGCTTTCGTTTTCTTGTTATCTGACAGGAATGGATAATCGATATACCCTTCAGCGCCCCCGCCATAAAATGTGTCTTCATCCGGCTCGTTAAACTCGGCCCCTTTTTCAAGTCTTTCGGGAAGATCAGGGTTGGATATGAACGGGCGCCCAAAAGCAACCGCATCCGCATGACCTGATTTTATGGCATCTTTTGCCTTCATAACATCATAGTCACCGTTGGCAATGTAAAAACCATCCCATTTTTTTATTAAGGCATTAATGATGTTCAGGTCGTCGTTTCCGACATCCATGCCCGGAAATCTTTCAACGATATGCATGTACCCAAGGCTACGTTTATTCAGTTCTTCAACTACATAGGAGAAAATTTCCAAAGGATTGCTGTCTGACATATCATTAAAACTTCCGGTAGGAGACAGCCTGACCCCTATACGGTTTGCAGGCCAGATTTCTTTAACAGCGTCTGCTATTTCAAGTATAAAGCGTGCCCTGTTTTCAATTGAGCCTCCATACTGATCTTCTCTTTTATTTGTTCCGTCGCGTAGAAACTGGTCAATAAGATATCCGTTTGCTCCGTGGATTTCTACGCCATCAAATCCGGCTTTTTTAGCTAGCTCAGCACCTTTTTTGAAATCCGCGATTGTTTGTTTTATACCATCTACGGATAGTGCCTCTGGCATAGAGACTTGCTGATATCCCTCTTGGGTAAATGTTTTTGTATCTGCTTGAATGGCACTTGCTGACACAGGATTTTTACCATCTGGTTGTATCGATGTATGACTAATACGACCTACATGCCAAAGCTGAAGAAAGATCTTTCCACCTTCCTCATGTACAGCATCGGTGATTTCTTTCCATTTTTCTGCTTGCTCTTCAGTGTAGATGCCGGGTGTCTTGATGTATCCCTTACCACGCTCACTTACCTGAGTAGCTTCACTGATAATAAGCCCTGCAGACGCCCGTTGCTTATAGTATTTAACCGCCATGTCAGCCGGTTTATCAGTCTCATCGTCTGCGCGGCTTCGTGTCAAAGGCGCCATAAAAATACGGTTTTTAAAATCAAGATTACCTAAACTGCAATTTTCAAAAAGGGATGTCATGTCTTATTCCGCCAAATTCTTTAGTGTTAAACAGTATGGTTATCTAACGGAATAGAGCAGTATGCGTTCCTTACTCTTATTACTCGCATAGAAAAAACGCCTCACATTGGGAGGCATTCTTTTGTATCGTAATTTTGAAATAAGTTATCTTCTTGGGACGATGTCGTATGAGCCGGGCTTGTCCATTCCTTGATTCATAGGCATTTCATTAATGACAAGTGCTGTCCATTTCAAAGCAGATAGAGCTGTTTTTTGGGCACATTTTTGCAATTGTATCGTTTCTCCCGAGAGGTCATGGGTGAAAAGACTTGGGCTATGGCTCTCGTTTTCATATCTTTTGAAGTTATTCAACCACATATTCTGCGCATAGCTGCCTATCTGGCGGCGAGACATTTTTTCACCCAACTGACATAATACACGCTGCATTTGCTTGTGATATATGTCAGCGGCAATTTCATACGCTTCCATATATTTTGAGTATTCCTGCTCCGCCAGTGAATATTCCGAAGTCATTGTGTCACCCTCACTTACGCGCTGGAACATCCCGGCAAGCTTTTGCACTTTGTCGACAGAAACAAGAAAACGTTCCTGCGAAGTCCCTTTTCTGTCTTCAGGCTTGCTGCGCGCAAGATCAATTAACTTCATTTCTTCTTTATATGTCTCAGCCATCGCCTTATAACGGGCCGGGATTATACCGAACTTTGCACTTCCTGCCATGGAAAGATTACTGGTTAGAAGAAAAGGTTCACGCTCGCAATATTCTTCGATCATTTCGGGTGACAGATCCAACTCTTCGTTAAGGGGAACACCGTGAAAAGATAACTTTCCATCATCCTCCGGCGTGCTTTGCCTTTGAACATCGTCCACCCTTTTTTCAAGTCTGTCCATCATTTCATCATGTGCAGATGTCGAGAAAACTTCTTTGGGGGTTCTGGGCGCACCGGGTGTTTGTGAGGTAGGCTTTACCAGCCCTCTTAAATCCAGTCTTTCAGCCCGCATCGATTTTCTGCCCTTAGGTGCTGATTTCCGAGTTTTGCCGCCGGAACCTTTTCGGGAAGGGGTGTTGTTATTTGCTGCATCACGGTTGTCTGGCACCATTTTAAACCTCTGTTCTACATATTTAGTTTTTATAATTATTAAAAACCCTAGCAAAAAAACTTATGAGTGTAAAAACAAATGTAAAATAAAATTATACTTTGCGCCGTCAAAACATATGTAATATTGCGAAGTCATATTTTTGCCGATTAGGGCGTGCTGAAGGGGTGTTATAAAATTGGAGAGTTTGCTCATATTGCTCAGTCTTTTTACGACCGCTTTTCTGGCGGCGACAATCTTTCCCATGCAGTCCGAAATTTTGCTGGTCGCTTATCTTACTAAAACGAATGTATCTGTAGGGTTATTATTGGTTTTTGCCAGTTTTGGAAATGTGCTTGGGTCATGTGTGAACTGGTATTTGGGGCGTGGCATAGAAAAATTCAAGGATAAGAAATACTTTCCTGTTAAAGAAGAAAATCTCATTCGTGCCCAGCGGTTTTATAAGAAATACGGTGTATGGTCACTGTTACTAAGCTGGACACCGTTTATTGGAGATCCCCTTACAATAATTGCGGGCGTAATGAAAACGCCCTTCCCCATTTTCCTGACCATAGTGACTTTGGCAAAAACAGGTCGTTATGTCTTCGTTATATATGCAACGAAACAGTTTTTATGAACGATGCTGAAAAAGGCAATTAGTTAAAGAGCGCGAATAATGTGAATGTATACATTCCCACCTTCTGCGGGGTCGTTATAGCAGAAATCTGTAGAACCGGCTATATTCAACCCAGTGGCTTTTTTAGGTGTGCTGAAACCAGACCCGGCATTTGTTTCCGTTTCAATATCTGATGTGATACCAAAACCCCTGTTAATTTCACTGCATATTTCATCGCTCAAGCCTGTGCTCGTGTTGCGAATAACCATATAGGTGTCTGCAACAGGTGACCCTGCCCCTGAAATTGCAAGGTTGTGATAATCGTTTTCCCGAAACATCACGAGAATATCTCTTGGTAAATTAAAATTGACGAAATTTCCGCCTTCAGGGGCGAATAGACAATCATTGCCTGTTGAACACCAATACCTCTCTGACTGAATACCTAGGCATATTACGACCGCTCCACACATGTGTATGTTTTCAATACCAGACATCCTCATAAACCTTGCACGGTTGTATTCTGTTTGGAAATTAGTAACCATTTGAGAGATTTGCGAAGCAACAAGTTTGTTCCGCTCGTTTTCTGTGTTGCCATCGCCGCTTTGCGTAGATCTAGTTACTGCATAGGATAGGGCCGCAAAAAGAATAACGGCAATCAGAATTAAGAATAAAACATTTCCATTCTCATGATTACGCATATCTCTTATATTATAGAGGACAATAGTTAATATTTATCATCTGAAGATCAGAGGGATGTTTTTTAGGGAGAAACATGAAAACACGCAATAAGGTTTTAGCAGGTTTAGCGACAGTCGCAATAATTGCGGTTGGTCTGGTCGTATACATCACACAATTTAAAGACAGTACCAAAACCTATACTTGGCGGTACAAGATGACCGTCGTTGTGGACACGCCCGAAGGTGAAAAGTCAGGGTCGGCCGTGCGTGAAATCATAGCCCAGGTCAGACCCTACCCTCGCGACACCCGTCGTCCCTGGCGTAGTCTGGTCAAAGTCAAGGGTGAGGCCGTTGTTGTTGACCTTGGTGAACGGGGGATGCTATTTGCCTTAATTTCTGATAAGGCCGATGATGAATTTTATCAGGCTTTTCCCCCTCCTGCTAAAGTTGCCCCTGCCACGCCAGAAGGTGTCAAATATTATGCGGATCTTGGGCCAAGTTTAAAGTCAACGATAGAGCCAGGACCACAATTAAACCCAGTTCTTGCTACCTTTAAAAATATTAAAAACCCCAAATCTATTACGAGAGTACTTACTGAAGAAGACTTTAACAAATATTTTGGTGAGGGAGTTAAATTAAAAGAAATTTACTTGGAAACTACAACTGAACCATTAAATTGGAAAATAGATACTATTATTCCTGAATTTTATAAAACTCCTCCAATTTGGGGGAGGTCAATATTGCGAATGGGAGCCTCTCACAAATGAATTCAAACTTATTCAAAGCCATACTTTCAATGGACTCTTACAATAGAGGGTACAATGCTCAAATAAAATTTGGTGATTGTGGTTGAGTTGCTGTGAGCAGTCTGTAGCTCATTTTGTGTTTTTGGAAATTTGGTAGCGAGGGAGGGACTTGAACCCCCGACACAAGGATTATGATTCCTCTGCTCTAACCACCTGAGCTACCCCGCCGAACCAAGTATCGAAACGATGTTATGTCCTAAAATGCACCTGCCTGTCAAGTTGAATATAGGNACCTTTTCCGACTTTTTTTGGCTTTTGTAAGAATTGTAACATAAGGCAACAAAGCGTGATTTGTTCTTTACGCGCCCGCAACATATTATAAAAACTGTAACAAACCCCCGCGCACCTTAAGAGGCGCACCCAACAGAAAGNTTAAGATTATGTTGCAGAAAACACTCGCAAAAGAAGTTGCCCTCACAGGTGTAGGTGTGCATAGCGGTGTAGAAACTTTTCTTAAAATTCTCCCGGCGCCGGCCAATAGCGGCATTACATTTGTCCGCACTGATGTAACTGACCGTGAAAACACGATCAAGGGTCTTTATTCCAACGTCAAGGAAACAACGCTTTGTACTGTTATTTGCAATGATGCGGGTGTGTCCGTTGGTACAATCGAACACATCATGGCGGCCCTTCGCGCCTGTGACATTGATAACGCNNTTGTTGAGCTGGACGGGCCGGAAATTCCTATTATGGATGGTTCNAGCCGCCCCTTCATCCGCGCGATTGACTCAGTCGGCACACAGAAACTTGACCAGCCACGCAAAGCCATCAAAATTTTGAAAACTGTCGAATTTAAAGACGGTGACAAGGTGGTTACATTGATGCCGGGGCAGGGATGTTCATTTGATGTCACAATTGACTTTGACAGCAAGGCAATCGGCAAGCAGCGCTCTGTTCTTGATTTAACCTTNCAGGACTTTGAAACAGAAGCCTCTGATGCGCGCACCTTCGGCTTTTTACATGAGGTCGAATATCTGCGCTCACAAGGTCTGGCACTTGGCGGATCCNTGGATAATGCGGTTGTGATTGACGGTGACCGTGTGCTGAATTCCAACGGAACACGTTTCGACAATGAATTTTCACGTCACAAATTACTGGATGCCGTTGGTGATATNTATCTTGCAGGACTNCCTATNATTGGNCGNTATGAAAGCTATAAGGCAGGNCACGCNCTGAATAACCAGATTTTGCATACGCTTTTTGCTGANCCGACAGCCTATGAGATTGTTGATTTNGAAACNAAAGANGCGGCNGATCCNGTAACNCATTTGATTGTTGCNGGGCGNNCGCAATCTGTTTCCAGTTTCGCAGAAGCCTAAGAGNATAAAANCTTCCTGATTTGATGTGTTGTTAATCAACGCGGCTAACTTTAAGTAAGGCGTTGATTTAATCNTGCCTGTCTTTAAAATGCAGCGCATGGACAAGTATAAGAATCAGATTACATGAAGCGGTATCTTATGAAGCATTATTTTTTATTATTGAGTGGACTGGCAATTATAACTCTCACGGCGTGTGGCGGGGACAATAAGGACGTTAATGCCCAGCTGGAGCCAGAACAGCCGGCCCAACAGCTTTATAATAAAGCACAAGCNGCCTATGACCGCGAAGAATATGTTGAAGCCGCCCGTTTATTTGATGAGGTGGANCGCCAACACCCTTATTCGCAGCTTGCCGTTCAGTCGCAATTAAATGCCGCATTATCCGCCTATAAAAACCTGCGTTATGATGAGGCGATTATCGGATTTGATCGTTTTGTAGAGTTACATCCGGGTCACGAACAAGTGCCTTACGCCCTCTATATGAAAGGGCTTTGCTATTATGAGCAGATATCTGATGTAAAGCGTGATCAGGAAATGACAAAGCGCGCNTTGGACTCTTTTTCNACTGTTATTTCCCGCTTTCCCGACAGTGCATGGGCACGCGAAGCACAGTACAAACGTGACCTGACATTTGACCATCTGGCNGGTAANGANATGGANATTGGCCGTTANTACCTGACAAGAGGNCATATTAATGCCGCTATTAACCGTTTTCTTGCCGTTGTGAAAAACTTTGATACCACAACCCACACCCCCGAAGCTTTGCACAGGCTTGTAGAGTCTTATATGACACTGGGTCTTCAGGCGCAGGCCCTTCAGGTGGCTGCTGTNCTTGGTTACAATTATCCGGGAAGTGAATGGTACGAAAGATCTTATTCTCTGCTTAATCCGGAACAGCGCAAAGCGTTAATGGAAGATAGAGGGTGGTTTGACAGAACGGTGGATTCTCTGCTTGGCCCGCAGTAAGAGGAAATTCGCCTGATGCTGCAGAGCCTGCATATCCANAATGTNGTTTTAATTGAAAANCTCTCCATAGACTTTCAATCGGGATTATGTGCNCTCACTGGTGAAACGGGGGCAGGNAAATCAATTCTNNTGGACTCTCTTGGCCTTGCTACCGGGGCGCGTTCTGAGGCCCGGCTCGTTCGAAAAGGTGCGGAACAGGCAATCGTAACTGCCTCATTTTATGTCGCAGAGAGTAAAATTCTGGATGATATTTTCACAGATAATGGTCTTTCCTGGAATGCTGGTGATATTCTTCTTAAAAGGCAGGTAGGGCATGATGGACGCTCGCGCGCATGGATTAATGATCAGCCTGTGAGTATTGGTCTTTTAAAAGAAATTGGTGACATGCTTGTCGAATATCACGGACAGTTTGAGACACATGGATTGCTCAACCCTAAAACCCATGCAGGCCTACTTGATGATTATGCAGGACTTTCCGATAAGCTCGATAAGCTATCAGAGTTATGGAGGCATTGGCGAGAGGCTGGGAAAAATCTGGCTGACGCACGTGCCAAAGCGGAGGCCGCAAAGGCTGAGGAAGACTATATCCGTGCATGTTGGGAAGAATTGGATAAGTTAGCTCCTCAATCAGGGGAAGAAGAACATCTTGATGAGCAAAGGCAAAGGTTGAAAAACAAGGCATCCATCCTTGAAGCTTTGGACAGTGCCCTTCAGGCCATAGTTTCG
>NZVS01000001.1 GCA_002701555.1 Alphaproteobacteria bacterium
AAAATCATTCCCAGCCAAGCAATCAGTACCGTAATAGCACCCATTAAAATCGGAAAGGGCATGTCGCGGGGCAGGAAAACCGCAATATTGGCCATATCATGCGATAACCATGAAAACCATAAGAACCCTGTCGACATCCATTGTGCCGTACGCCAGTATTTACGCGTTTCTTTACGTACAGTATTAAAATTTTCATTGATGAAACGGGATAAAACAAGCCAAAGCCCATAAGCCACCATAGCGGATAGACCGTAACCCACAACGGATTTTATAAGCATTTTTTCCAAAACTACTGTGGACGCAAAAACAGATAAAACGAGGAAGGTTGTGGAAACAGGAATACCTGTGCGGGTCAGCAGTACAAGTACGGCAGGGGCCGCAGCATGATACCATTCTATTTGGACTGGTGGAATGGTGTCTAGTCGGCCATAAGAGATATCGCCACCGTTTACATGCCACCCATAAATAAGAGTAAAAGCCAAGACAAGGCTTGCAACCAGCCAAAGCCAATACCATTTGAAAACGCGGATATTAGAAGCAATAAAAGTTCCCAATGTCTGGACAGAATCATTTCCGATAACGGAATATGCCGCCAGCATAAAACCGACAAGTGCGTAAATAGTATGGATATCCATGTATAAAGCCCTCTAAACCTTTAGCATGACAATTAAGATTTTGCGCAATCTAAGCGGAAAACACCCTAACATTTAAAAAATTTATCGTGTAGGGTTAAATCATCAATTTTTAAGCTAAGGACGTTTGATGAGTGAATTGCCCAACTGCCCCAAATGCAACTCCCCTTATACGTATGAGGACGGAGCATTGCTGAATTGTCCTGAATGCGGACATCAATGGTCTGGGGATCAGGCAGGAGGCAGCGCAAACCAGAAAGTGGTTCGCGATGCCAACGGTAATGAATTAGCTGACGGGGATACAGTAACTGTTATCAAAGACCTGAAAATTAAGGGCTCGTCCTCGGTCGTAAAAGTCGGCACAAAGGTGAAGAATATCAGACTTGTTGACGGCGACCATGATATTGACTGTAAAATTCCAGGTATCGGCGCAATGGGACTAAAATCTGAATTTGTTAAAAAGTAACAGACTAGCTTAAACTTGTATAATTATACTGGCTTTGGTTTCCTTCTCTCCGAGAAATATGCTGTAAGGCTAACAATTGCGAAAAATAGAACGATTGATGGTCCTGAAGACCAATCAAAGATGTAAGAAGCGACAAGTCCTGTAAAATAAGCTGACAGGGAAATTAACAAGCCATAGGTAATGTGCCTGTTTTTAAAATTCAAAACTGCAAGCGCTGGAAAAACAAGGCTGGCGAAAACAAGATAAACACCAATCAAATTTACAGAAAAAGGGATAATGATTGCAAAGAGAGGGTAAAAAAGAGCGTGTCTTTTTTCCTTCCAAAACTGCCATATCAAAAAAACGAAAGCAAAAAGAGGTGCTATAATTATCAAATCGCCCCAATCCGCCCAGAGGATCTGTCCTTCCAATATATGCTTTATATTTTCTTCGCCATTAGGGTTTTTGCTTAGCACAAGAAGGGAAATACTGGCCGCAAGGATAAATGCGCAACCAATTAAAGCTTCCTGGTTACGTCCTGAATGTTTTTCAAGCCATTGAAATGCAAAAGCACAAAGTACCGCCGCAATAAGACCGGCAAAAAGAATACCGTACGTACTTAAGTAATAATACTCATCGCTATATAAGAAGGTTTGAAAAATAATCATACCCAAAGCTGCGAACTGGGCAACAGCTAGATCCAGAAAGATAATACCCCTTTTCAATACCTCCTGACCCAAAGGTACATGTGCAAGGGAAATGATTGCCCCTGCTACAAATGCAGGGGCAAGCAAGAAAAATATATCAAGGTCAAAACTCATAAGGCGCCTTTTAAGATATTAATACTTTGTGAGTATAAATCCGAAAGTGTATTAACACTGTTATTTCCACCAACTGTGTAGGGCAGGTTTAAAACAGGTATACCTGTTTTCTCTTTTAACCATATAGCTGATTTGTCATTTTCGTACGGCGCAACCAATATGCCAAGAATGTCCTGACCACGCACCGTTTCTAAAACGCTTTCCAAATGAGAAGGTGTGGGCGGTAGACCTGGTTTTGGCTCAAGAGCCGCCACGGATTCCAAGCCTAACCAATTTAGAAGGTAAGCCCAGCCATCATGATAAACAATAACTTTCTGTCCTTTTAGAGGGGCAGCGCTTTCATCCAACATTCCCAGCAAGGAAGACCATTGTGATTTGAACAGAGATAAATTTTTGGCGTAATAAGCCTGATTGTCCCTGTCGAGAAGAAAAAGCCTTTCTTCTAGGATTTCAGCAATTCGTATCAGGTGCCTTGGATCAAGGTGTACATGAGGATTTCCCTCAGGATGTACGTGTCCCATTGATCGATCAACTTGAGTTGGTACGCCAAGTTTTTTGACATGATCGGATGCCATAAGCCAACCTATGGTTTCTTGCTGAACATCAGGCCCCCCGGCCTTTTTTATCAGAATCGGTAACCAGCCTATTTCCAAAGAAGCGCCTGTACAGAATACCAGATCAGCTTTTCGCATCGCTGCAAGTAGACTGGGTTTGGCGCGTATGAAGTGGACATCCTGAGCCGCAGTAGTTGCTGTAGTTACTGACACGTACTCTCCACCAATCTCTTTGGCAAGAGCGGCCCATTCAGGCTCACAAGCGAAAATATTCACCTGTGCAAAGGCTTTGCCGGATGTTGAAAGCGCAATCAGTAGCGATATAATACAGATAATATATTTCATGATAGCTCCTCCCTAGTATGCATGCGCGCCATGAGCGCCAAGACTCATTATATATTGCAAAATTATCTGGTTGTCTTCCTGACCGTCGGCTAGTTCCTCATAATTATACTGGAGCCGCGCCCTGGAAAATTCACTATGCGTCCAATCGACCATAGCCGAAGTTGACCAAGGGTTATGACCCTCGTCATCAAGAGCACTACCTACCAGGCCAGCAGGGACATCAGCACTGTATAATTGCGAGTATCTTGCACCCACCCGCCACTGCGGATGGAATTTATAAACAGTTTGTGCATACCAACCGCTTTGAGAGTCATCATATGCGACACTTCCAGTTCCAGCATCTGTATCCTCGTACTGCCCGTCTTCATCACGTACAAAGAATTCACCCTGTAGAATGAGTTCCTGTTGCGTATTATTTCCTGTTGGCGCATAAACCGCTCTTGCGTCTGCTACATAAAGATCGCTATTACCGTCAAAGGTTACTGTGTCTTCATTGGCCTCTCTGGATACATCATTGCTTTGTAAAGTAGATAGCCCCAAACGCCAGCTTGTGTTGTCACCTATATCTCCTCCGACGCGACCATAGGCGCTCCAGGCACCTATATCGCTGCCTTCAGCACCTCCCGAAGGAAAATCATCTCCCCTGAAGACACCTCCACCAATCTCGGAATATATATCAGTGGGCAGAACCATGCTGAGCTGGACACCATCATCATTGTAGTTGCTGTCCAGAAAAACCCTGTTAGGAAGAGGTCGATCAGCGAAATCATCGGAATGAGCATGATGCGAATTTAAGTATCCTAGCTCTGAAAAAAAGCGACCGGCTTTGGCCTGCAGACCGTAAGGCAAGGCAAGACTTTCAATATAAGCCTCCTCAAGTTCAACTTCCAGTTCGTCCTCGTGTTCATGTAGGGCAACAGTTGTACTTCCCCTGAAAAGATCATCTACATTTGCAGAAAAATTGAGCTCGGTTTCATCCAATCCAAGGCCTTCGTCCCCGCGCTCAGCTTCTTCACCTATGGCAAAACCGGCAAAATCGCCCTCATCTTCTGAGAAACTCTGATATTGTCCTTGAAGTATTACGCCGATTTCAGGATTGAAGCTGTTGTCATTGACGCGCCTTTGAGAAGTTGCCGGGCGCACTGTGTTAACGTTAGAATTTTGTTGTGTCTCGCTAACTGTGTCCTTTCTGGATGTTTCGGCTTGCCTGGTCTCAAGGGTCTCCAATTTGTTTTCCAACTGATTAATTTTTGTCTCGTAGGCAGCTTGCATCTGTGCAATCTCTGCACGTAAGTCCTGAAGTTCGGTATTGGATGTTTCTGCAAGAGCAGGCGATATATTCAAGGCAGCAAAGCTTGCAGCTGCCAATAGCAGTTTTTTAGACATGGGATATGTCCTTTCTTATCTAAATAAAAATGAAATTAAATTTTGGTGACTAGATAAGAAAAAGTGGTGGAGCACGGACATGATAAAATGTGAAACGCTTTGCCTGCTTGACGGCTTCTACTGGTAAGAAAACATTGTCAAGAAGCGGAAAATCAACAGTTATAAGCGATGGGGAATTATAAAATGCAGTCTGAAGTGTTTTTGTCAGCAGGCATTCAGCGCAATCAGGTTGCTTATGCTGATCGGGGTCTTCCTGGCCGGTTTCAATTTGGTGGTTTAGTGTAATATTTAAAACATGGTCAGGATGCACAGCCTCGTGCTGCGCAATCGAAAACTGCGCCATAAACACTGCCAAAATCAGGCAGGAAAATATTACTTTTCTAAAATGCATAAAAAAGCTTCTACCAAAATTTTTTTTCAATATCAATCAGTCATCTTTGCCTGTTTCCAAATTATTGGAACTTTCAAGCTCCATAGCTCATTTTTATAATAGATACCCGCATTAAATATCAGCGCAATGAATTGATGAGGAGATAGAGAATGGTAAAAAACCATGGAAATCAGATAAAAAACGACGAACTATATGAAGAGTTAAGAAAACAAGGAGCGAGCAAAGAAAAGGCTGCGCGAATTTCTAATGCTCAAGCAAATCCCAATCAGAATCCATCCAAAAAGGGTGGAGAAAGCCCCCCATATGAGAAGTGGACCAAAGACGAACTTTACGAAAGGGCGCAAGAAATTGATATTGATGGTCGTTCAACTATGGACAAAGACGCCTTAATAAAAGCGCTGAGAAATCATTAGTCCTTCTCAGGTTCTTCTGTATTTCTTTTACGGTATGGCCTGCAATATTCGAGTGTTTTTTCTGAAAGTATGTCCCCAAGAATAACATTTTCAGCAACAGACTCCAGATTTTCTAAGGTATTAAACTCTTTCATAATTTGTTGATCATGAGCACGGGCAATGATGGGGATTTCTACATCAATTTTGCGTATAAGCTGAACAAGTTTTTTTGTAGCCGACGCTTCATCCAAAGTAATTACAACTGCCAAAGCTGTACCTAAACTTGCAGCTTCCAGCGTCGCTTTTTTTGTGGTGTCGCCGTAATATACAGGGCAAGATTTGGCACGGGCTTTGTTAACTCTTTCAATGTTTTTATCAAAACCGATACTTCTAAATCCTTCACGGCTCAGATTTTCGCTTATGAGGCTGCCTACACGCCCATATCCGAAAATCACTATATGACCTTCAACTTTTTTGGCGTTATCAGCATGATAGTCTTTTCCGTTATGGCCTTTATGTTCAATAAATTTTCCGGCTTTCCGCGCAAAGGGGGCAATGACCGGAGTTATCATCATAGTCATACCTATGACTATAAGCATAAATTGGCCCACACTTTCCTGCATTAATCCCGCGGTAAGGGCACCGCCTACTACTAAAAGTCCAAACTCGCCGGCTTGTGACAGTAATATGGCGGTTTCAGCAGCAACGCTGGTTGTTTGCTTCCAGAGTTTACACAAAGCAAAAACAATACAGGATTTGATGGACATAAGGCCCAAAACAGATGCAAAAAGCCAAAAAGGTTTTTCGGCAATAAACTGTAAATTAATGCTCATACCGAAAGAAAAGAAGAAAATACCCAGCAACATACTTTTGAAGGGCACTACCAAAGAGGAGATTTCATGGCGATATTCGGTATCGGCCAGTAAAAGCCCTGCGATAAAAGCACCCAAACCCATAGACAAGCCAGCAAAAGATGCCACAGAAGCACTTACCACTATTGTAAGAAGGCTGATAGCCATGAACACTTCCGCGCCGCCGTGTTTATTGGTAAATAAAAACAGGGGTCTGAGGATAATTTTCCCAATGACATAGATTGCAACGACGGTAACCACCATTTTCAAAACCGATAAGAAAATATAGGTGGAAATATTACCCTCTATTGTGGTGCTCAAAATTGTCAAAAGAAGAAGGATCGGAATAACGGCCAAATCTTGTAAAAGAAGAATGCTAAAGCTGGAGCGTCCAACTTCAGAGCCAAATAGTTTTTGCTGATGCAACCATTGCGTAACTATCGCAGTTGAAGATAAAGCTAGACCTAATCCCAACAAAAGAGCCACTTGTCCAGTATTCCCCCATACAAAGGCAATACCGCCAATAACTATTGCAGATACTATGACTTGTAATCCACCAAGACCAAAAACCAGCCCGCGCATCTGCCAAAGTCGTCGTGGTGATATTTCTAGTCCGATAACAAATAGCAGTAGTACGATGCCGAGCTCGGCCAGAATTTTTACATGCTCTGTATTATCCAGGCTTAAAATACTTAATGCGGGGAAGTTACCTGTTAAAGACCCGAGTGCGTATGGCCCTAATGCAATACCTGCTAAGAGGTAACCAAGGGAGACAGGAATTTTGAAAAAGCGCAAAACCGGGATGACAAGCGCGGATAACACCAGATAAAATCCAGCATCCCAAAATACACCTGTTAAAACCGTTTCTTTCATGCGCGCGAGGTTACAACAATTCCAAATTATTCGCTATGAAAGTATTTAGGTTTAAATAATTAATTGGCTTTTTTGCGTGATGTTATTTTTTGAGACACTCGGTTCATATCTTCAAATACCACCAGCAGGGCCGGTAGAAAGAAAATCAGGAAAGAACTTGCAAAAATAAGCCCAAAAGCAAGTGAAACGGCCATTGGTATTATGAATTGCGCTTGAAGGCTAGTCTCCAACAAAATAGGCAAAAGCCCCAGACTTGTTGTCAATGTTGTAAGTAGGATAGGGCGAAACCTTCGTTGCAAAGATTGGAGGGCTGCATCATATACACTAATGTCAGGATTATCTTTCTGAAGGTTATTATAATAGTCGACTAGAACAACGGAGTCATTAATAACAACCCCTGTCAAGGCAACCATGCCGAAAAGCGAGATGAAAGAAAGATTAAATCCCATTAATGCGTGACCGTAAATTGCGCCTGCTATGCCCAGTGGTACAATCAGCATGATGATAAAAGGCTTTGAATAACTTCGCAGTTGTGAGGTTAACATCACGAAAATAGCCAGAAGCGCAATCAGCATATTTTTGCCGAGTGTAGCGAGGTCGTTGCGCTGGTCTTCGTTTTGTCCACCTAATTGTAAAGTTAAACCCGGGTAGAGATTTTGTAACTGCGCATACTGGTTTTCGCGAATTTGAGTAATGGCTTCATCCGCAGTTATAATTGTATTGTCCGTATCTGCTGTGACAGAAACTACCTGCCGCCCGTTGACCCGTTTAATTACGGATGCGTTGTAAGCTTCCTTTATATCGGTCATTACATTGATCGGGGCTTGTTCACCATTCGGTAAGGTTAGTCGGAATTCTTCTATGGCGGAAAGGGAACGACGATCTGATTTTGGATAGCGCACAACAATTTCCACTTCACTTGTACCACGTTGTACCCTGTCGATAACGCGTCCCCGCAAAGAGTCACGAAGTTGTCTGCCAACATCAAAAGGTGTAAGTCCTGCGGCAAGTCCTGCAGGCGTAAGTTCAAAGATAAATTCTTTTTTACCAGGCTCCAGACTGTCTGAAACTTCTGATAAACCTGTCATTTTTGACATTGACTGCTTTAATTCTTCAGAAGCTTTATCCAGTATATCGCCATCGCGATGTGATAACTCTATTGTTATATCTGCCCCTGCACTGACCAGCGAGCTTTCGAAGGCAATTTTTTTGGCTTGTGGGATTTCGCCTATTTCTGCGCGCCACTGCCTTGATACCTCTTTTGAAGTCAAACTTCTTTTTGCGGATGGAACAAGCTCTATCTGCACTTGAGACAAATTACTGGAAAAGCTGCTGCGTTGAGAGTCGGCGGGCCCGCCGCGATTAGCCCCTTGTAACCCTATGGAAACAGCAATGCTTTCATATATATTGCCATCACTATATTCCGCCCATTTATTTTTGTTCAAACTTGTAAATGTATCGACAATTTGCGCTGTATATTTTTCAGTGATTTCAAAAGGCGTACCTTCTGGCATCTCCAGATTAACAGTGATTTCATCACTTTCAATCTGTGGAAAGAAAACGAACTTCATGCTACCGGAAATCATCCAATAAAAAGCGATAAAACAGATAAACCCAACGATAAATAAAAATATATAACGACCAGCAATACAAACTTTTGCGACAGGTAGCACCATTTTCTCGATAAACCGTTCTAAATTCCTATTTACGGCTTCCCTGATTTTATAAAGATAACCTCTACTCCATCGCTTGGGGCTGGATAAATGTGCAGGTAGTATAAAAAATGCCTCGAACAAGGAAACGAGTAGTACGCTAATTACAATTAATGGAATTGGCCTTAAAATTTGCCCGAGTGTTCCGGTACTGAAAATCAATGGGGCAAAGGCAGCCACTGTAGTAAGAACACCTATGGTTACCGGAGCTTGTATACCTTTAACGCCAACAAGGGCAGGGTTTGCAGGTCTATCCTTGCGGTCTTGCTCTGTAAAAATACTTTCTCCGGTGACGATCGCATCATCAACCACAATTCCAAGCACTACAATCAGTGCGAATAAGGAAATCATATTAATGCTGACACCCATAAGGGATGCGAAGAATAACCCACCTAAAAAGGAAATTGGAATGGCAAAGGCGACCCAAAATGCAAGTTTCAAATCAAGAAACAATAGCAGGGCGATGAATACCAGAGCAAACCCCATAATGGCGTTGCGGAGCAAAAGGTTTATTCTGTCAACAAGGACATCAGTCTGGTTTTTCCATACAGCCAGATTTATATTTTCCGGTAATTCTATATCCTCTACATAACGAGTTATGTCTTTCTCCATATCAATAGTATCTTGGGAAGAGCTTCGCGTTATATCAAGGAAGATTGCAGGCTTGCCGTTATAGGTGTTAATGAGTTCTACATCTTCAAATCCATCATTAATACTGGCGATTTCACCTAAACGTAGCAGGCTTCCATCCGGATTGCTTCGGATAACAACATCACGGAAATTACTTCCATAATAGCGTCGTTCCTGCACACGTATCAGGAAATCACCTGATTCAGTTTGTAAAGTGCCTGCAGGTAGATCGATACTATGCTGACCTATAATATCTGCTATCTGACCGAGATTAAGATTATATTGACGTAGCTTGGTTTCAGAAATTTCTATACTTATTTCGCGATCCCGCGTTCCTGCCAGTTCCACCAATGATATGTTTGGAAGGCCGATTAACTGATCCTCTATCGTTTCTGCCCATTCGCGCAAGGACACGCGCTCAGCGTCCCCATAAACTACAAGGGTCAGTACAGAGCTGCGCGGTTTTACACGTACAATATTAACTTCCTCAGCATTTTCGGGCGGAAAATCCTGAAGGGAATCAATTTCTGTTTCCACATCATTCAGAACTTCTTCACCATTTACAAAGTCCTCGATTTCAATGGTTATGATCCCAATACCTTCTTGAGCATTTGACTCAACACGCTTAACGCCCTGGACACCGATCACTGCCTCTTCTACGCGGCGGGTGATACCGCTTTCTACATCACTCGGAGTTGCCCCTGGATAAGGAACTGTCACTGAAATTATTTTGGGATCAATGGTCGGGAAAGTTTCACGAACCATCTGGGTCAAGCTTGCCAACCCAGCGATCAGGAAGAATAGCATTAAAATATTGGCTGCGGCATGATTTCCCTGAAACCACGTAACTAATCCTCTGTTATGAACAGTATTAGCGACTGCTTGACCGTTTTTATCATGTTCGTCCTGTTTACCGGACATAAGCATATCTGCCTTTCACATTATTCATCGGCATCATCCGGTTCGCGCGTGGGCATAGGTTCAATGAGGCGTTGTTCGTCAGGCGCATCAATTTCGCTATCAATGTTTTCGTTGTTTGCATTATCAATTTCAACAACCTCGTTTTCAGCATCTTCCACCCGACGAATTTTCATACCTTCCCCGCCACCTTTGAGCAAACCATCTACCAGTGTAACTTTTTCTCCTGAACCTATTGCCAGTGTGTATTCATCACCGATGGAAAGAATTTGAGGGCTGTACAGTTCAAGAGTATCATCATCTTTCACAATCCATACATTCTGCGCGCCTTGCATAACGCTGTTTGGAAGTTCCCATAAACTATCTATTTCCTGCCCGGTTAGTTCAACTTCGGCAAAAACATTTGGAAGGATTTTATCCCAATTTTGACCTGTGGGAGTTATAATAACGTCTACGAAGCGCGTGTTTTCATTCAATTGTCCGCCTATACGCTCTATTTCACCATTCAGGCTAACATTCTCACCACGATAAACAGTGTTTATAGTTGCATTTGTTTCGTCCTCATTCAAATATTGCAGGAGACGATCTTCTAGGGGAACGCGTATCTGTACCGCATCTCGTGAGTAAAGAAGGCCATAATTTTGTCCGGCCTGTACGTATTGTCCAACATCTATATCTGTTTCAATAACCCGACCAGCATAGGGTAGGCTAAACACAGTACGCTCAAGTCCAAGTTTGGCATCTTCAAGCTGGGCACGTGCGGCGCGAAGGTTGGCTTTGGCCTGGTCTAGCTGAGGTGCTCTGGCTACGAGCGAAGGGATAGGCTCGGACGGGTTTAAGCTTTCCCACTCTTCCCGTGAGGCTTGGGCTTCTGCTTGCTCTAAAGCCAGCTGTGTTTGCGCACGCTCAACTTCGGCGCGGGCAATATCGCGCTGGTTTATATAATCATCCTGCTCAATTTTAAACAGCTCCGCATCAGCTTCAAAAACCCCTCCATCATCAAAATCAGGATGAACGTTAACTATGCGCCCCGAGACCTGCGGAACAATACGTATTTCGTTATTAACTTCCGTTTCGCCCGTACGAGTGAAGCGAATGGCTTGCGTTGAAGGTGTAACGTCAACGGTTCTCACCAATATAGGTTGGGTTTTTGTGGATTGGGCCTCTTCACGTTCACCTGTCCCAATAGTTTGCGACAATATAAAGGCGACAATCAGGAAACCCAGAACAAAAATTAGCTGTATATTTGCTTTCCAACTAGAGCGGCTGTGATTTTCATTATTAGGGGGGCGCTCCTGAGCTTTTACAGGTTCATTGTCGTATTCATTCATAAAAACTCCTGCGTATCAAGCCAGTCACCACCAAGGGCCAGCATTAAATTCAACCTTGCCTGCCATACAGATTGCTGTATCTGTAAAACCTGCGTACGTGTTTGGAATAAACGGCGCTCTATTTCCAAAAGATCAGTAAAGGGAACAAGGCCGCGTGTATACCGACGATACGCAAGATCATAGGCTGATTGTGACTGTTCCAATATATTATTTAAAGCCGTTAGTTGGTTTCTCAATTCGTCTTCGCGCTTTAATGAAGTTTCTACATCCCCTACAGCTTGTAAAATTTGTTGCGCGTAATTCGCGGCCAGTTCTTTTGCCTCCGCCTCTCGCAACCTTACGGCGGCTCTTAGCCTTCCCCCCTCGAATAAAGGAGCGGTTAAATTACCAATAAGGCTCCATGCAATTTGTTCGGGGGAAATTAAATCTTTTAGTTCTGTTGACTGGTATCCGTAATCGCCAGACAGGGAAAGGTTGGGGTATAAGTCAGCCATTGCAACCCCGATATTGGCGCGTGCCGCTTCAATGCGATAAGCGGCCCCTATAAGATCAGGTCGGCGATCAAGAAGCGCGAGGGGTGGTGGGACGTCCAGTCTGTCTGGTGGAGGTAGTAACGGAAAATTTTCCAAGGCAAAATAATCGTTTGTACCAGGCATTTCCCCCAGGAGAATATCAAGCGTGTAAAGGGCCTCTGCATAATCGGCTTGTAGAGGAGGCAGCTGTGACTTTGCGCTCTCCAGAGTTTCCCGCGCAAGTCGGACATCCAGAGCACCGGCTTGTTCGCTACCCAGTCTGTAGCGACGCTCCACAGATTCAAGTGT
>NZVS01000002.1 GCA_002701555.1 Alphaproteobacteria bacterium
CCTGCGCTGGTAAATCTTCCCCAAAAACCGCACGTAATTGTCGCTCGTATTCCAACGGAAATTCAGCCTTAACCAAATCCGGCATGTCAGGTTCATCCAATGTGAAACGGCTTAATTTTTCAAGACAGGTCGTCTCATCGGAAGATAGGGGATCGGCGCCGTATTTTGAGCCATCAAAAAGTTTTTCAATATCTTTTGGTCCGCGCCCGTCCAAATATAAGAGGCAGCAAACCATTTGAAGTCGTGGTGTTGGTGCGTCCCCGCTGGCCTTTTCAATCAGCCATGCAAATCTCGCCTTGTGGCGCATACACATATAAACATGCTCGGCAATATAGGCCCTGTCTTTTGAGCCAATATAACGGCGCTGGCGCATATAATCGCCAATAACAGTATCCATCGGAACTTTAACTGTTCCGATAACTGAAAGAATAGAAATACAGGCATCAATGCGGGCGGCTGGTGTCATAAAAGCAGTTTAAACATATTCGGTCATAAAAAAGAAGCCGTGATTTGAAATTCACGGCTTCTGTTGTTTTTTTAGCAAAGTATTTTTAAAACATAAGTACTAAAGAATAAATTAGGGCAAACATATAATAGCCCGCCAGCTGGTAAGAGCTGTCAATTGCAACAGCCTCCAAAGGATAGCCTGTATATATAGAACCGATTACTGTTGGTGGCATCGCAAAAGCAACCCAAAGCAGACATGACAGGGAGAAGAGCCCGCCCATTGTATCTATTCCGAAAGTCTGGGCAATCCAGATATAGAAAAACCCGGCAACAAGCCACAACAGGAAGGTAAGAACAAATGGAAAAGGTGTGTCCATTTTTGCTCTGTCATTTTTACCTCTTGCTTCCAACCATCTGGTTCCCAGAACTTTTGGGTGATACCAAACAAGGCCCATTAGAAATGCGCTTAATCCGCAAACCAGCGCCGGTATAATAAGTGATACAAATGATCCAAGCATAAAAATTCCCCTTTTAAAATATCAAGCCTTGCGGGCTACCATGAGTTTCTTAATTTCAGCAATTGCCTTTGCAGGATTTAACCCTTTAGGACAAGTATTTGTGCAATTCATAATTGTGTGACAACGATATAGGCGGAAAGGATCTTCCAACTGATCCAATCTTTCCCCGGTAGCCTCATCGCGTGTATCTGCAATCCAACGATAGGCCTGAAGTAAAACAGCAGGGCCCATAAAGCGGTCGGCATTCCACCAGTAACTTGGGCAGGATGTTGAACAACAAAAACATAGAATACATGCAGCTGGTCCGTGACCGTCATCACCATTCAGCAGGTCTGCATCCTCAGGTGCCTGTAGGCGCTCTTTTGAAGGCGCAGAAGATTTTGTTTTCATCCATGGTTCGATTGTCGCGTATTGAGCGTAAACATGGTTCAGATCAGGAACAAGATCCTTTACAACAGGCATGTGTGGTAAAGGATAAATTTTGATGTCACCTTTCGTGTCATCAATTGCCTTAAGACATGCAAGCGTATTTTTACCATCTATGTTCATAGCGCATGAGCCGCAAATGCCTTCACGGCAGGAACGGCGGAATGTCAAAGTCGGATCAACCTGGTCTTTGATATAGATAATAGCGTCCAAGACCATAGGCCCGCATTTGTCCCTGTCGATGATGTATGTATCCAGCGTTGGGTTTTCACCTGTGTCAGGGTCATAGCGATACACTTTAAACGTCTTTTTGTTTTTGGCATCATTGGCGGCATTAATAGTTTTGCCTGTTTTAACTTTGGAATTTTTTGGAAGTGTAAATTCGGCCATAGGTCAGTATCATGTTATATAAAATTAGTTCACGCATTAAAGATACAGTGTTTTAACAACAGTGTGAAGGTTGAATCTGCGCTAAGAAGGTGAATTATTCATTAATCGTTTCGCTTTATTGCCTTTCAAGGCAATTCTGTCATACTTTTCCAGTCATGAGTAAAAATCGCCTCACTTTCTTTAAAAACACGTGCCTTACCGCCACAGGGTTATTATTAACACTGACTTTACTCAATATTCTTCTTGTGCCGTTCGAAACCGAAGAGGATCTGGGTATCTTGTCATACAAGAAAGCAACCCTTCTTGAAAAATCCAATAACTATGACGCAATCTTTTTGGGTACATCACAAACATTTCGCAATATAGACCCGGACAGCCTGACACAATCATCTTCATGCAAACTGTCAGTATATAATGCGGGCGTTCCCGGACTGGTTCTTGAAGAGCTAAACGACTTTATTTCGGTGATTGAAAAATCCGGGGCAAAAAATAAGATTGTCATTTTTACCGATCCGTTACCTCCGCGGCCTGATTTTAATGCCGTAACAAATATCAGGACCCAACACTATACGACGTATACTAATTTCTCAGACCGCTACCAGAATATATGGTCACTCCCCGCGCCTTTTTGGAAAAAAACAGCTCTAAGCGGATTTTCTATGGGTGCGTATGTTTATGAATTTCTAGGCATTGGCACATTAAGCAAAATATTGTTCCCTGAGCTAAATGCAGCCCCAGACGTTTACTTGCCTGGTCTTGATCGCGATAACGGCTATCCGGATCTGGAAGCAGATATAAAAAACAGTCCGGAAATTGCTGCACGTGCCAGCCGGTTCAAGGCAATTTCAGATAAATGGGCGGACACCGTTCTAGAAAAACAAAAAAGTATAAAAGAACCTTCCGAAAATATGGTTGCCTCCTCGGAAAAGCGGGCTTTCCTTATAAAAAATTTGGCAGCAAAAATTGAGGCGCAAGGCAATATACCCGCCTTAATCGTTTTTCCGGAACCGCCAACACACAGGGAAGACCTGGCCTTGGCCAGTGCAGTTAAAAAGATCGCCCCCGGGCTTTCTGTTATAAATGGATATGACGAGACAGTGGCACAAGATCTTTGGAATGAAAATCTATGGTTTGATGAAACGCATTTAAACATGGAGGGAGCGGCGATTTTCTCCAAAAATATTGCACCTCAAATCTGTGAAATCAGAACAGCTAAGGAAAGCGATAAATAATGCTTTTTGTCGAACCGAGATTTTTCCTGTTCTTTGCGGTCGTTTTTGCCATTTATTGGGTTTTAAAAGGTAATATGGCGCGCAAAATCCTGCTTCTTCTTGCAAGTTACGGGTTTTATGCGGCATGGGACTGGCGTTTCTTATCCCTAATTCTCATTTCCACTATAATAGATTATTGCGTTGCCCGAAAAATTGAGGCTACGAATGAACAGTCAACCCGCAAACATTGGCTATGGCTCAGCCTGGCAAGCAATTTAGGGATTTTGGGGTTTTTCAAATATTTTAACTTTTTTACGGATAGTGCGGTAGAATTAATGACTTCGCTTGGTATGACCGTAAATTATACGACACTAAGTATAGTTCTTCCCGTTGGCATCAGCTTCTACACCTTCCAGACATTGAGCTATACAATTGATGTTTATCGTAAAAACATTAATGCCGAAAAAAATATTCTTGATGTAGCTGTTTTTGTAGCTTTCTTCCCGCAATTGGTTGCCGGACCTATTGTCCGTGCTGCCGATTTCTTGCCACAACTGACGAAAAGACGGGAGTGGCGAGAGGTTGCCGTTAAAACATGTATTCTATTGTTTCTGGTCGGCTTCATAAAGAAAGCCTGCGTCTCCGATAACATCGCCTATTATGTGGATTTAATTTTCGCTACGCCCGGGCAATATTCACCCTTTGCGCTTGCCATGGGGGTGTGCCTTTACGCCATACAGATTTACTGTGATTTTTCCGGATATACGGATATGGCAATCGCTGTTGCTGGCCTGTTAGGATTTCACCTGCCGAAAAACTTTGCCGCACCATACCTAGCCAGAAATCTGGTCGATTTCTGGAGGCGATGGCATATCTCGCTGTCTACCTGGTTGCGTGATTATCTCTATATTCCACTCGGTGGCAATCGTAACGGAACAATAATGAGATATCGCAATCTAATGTTGACCATGCTTTTAGGGGGGTTGTGGCACGGGGCGGCCTGGACATTTGTTTTTTGGGGCTTTTTGCACGGGGCCGGATTATCTTTCAATCACGCGCTGAAAGAAAAAATATCTTCTTTCAAAGGTTTCCCTTCAGCAGTTTCAATAACGCTCACCTTTGCTTTTGTAAATCTGGCCTGGATTTATTTCCGCGCACCGGATTTTGAAACAGCATTGTTGCTAACCGGATCTTTGCTGACGTGGTCTTCTGAGGGTGCGGCGCAATTACCTATCTTTGCGACACTTGCTTTCCCTTTCCTAGGCATTATTCATATCCTTTGGCAAAAATATGAAAGTTTTGACAAGGTAATCGCTTTGAAAGACACATATTTTTATTTGGGAATAGGGATTGCTACAGCCATAGCATTAGGCTTGCAACCAACCGGCTACAAGCCTTTCATATATTTCCAGTTCTAAAGAGTCAGTCTGATCAGGCAGCGTCTGAATCGTGGTCTTCATACATATGCGCAACGACATTTGCCGGCATAGTACGTAATTCTTTTTTTACTTTACGTTGGCGCTTCATTGCATCTGTTAAATGTTTGCGAAGATGGCCAAGTCTGTCGAAATAAGGCATACCTTTATCATATTCGGCGGTCAGTTCGACAGTGTATAGTCCGTTATCTGCCGTTTTATTGTCGATGTTCATTTTGTAAACATGATCTTCGTCATCGAGATTTTCAAGCATTCTGAATAGAGCCTTCACGGTTGCGTCGTTTAAGCTTTTATCGGACAGTCCGGTTTCTGTTTTATATTTCATAAATACCTCTATTTGCTGCTGGATGAAGCTCTTTTATGCTCATCCACTGCCCAGAAAACGCGTTGCTTCCAATATAAGTTCCCATAATTTGCATGAAAGTGCATTTTTCCTGAACTTCTACTGCCTGCGCCCGTTAGTAATTTCAGAGATAAAACGAAAGGACAGAACAATGTTTACGATAGAATTACCAAATATTACGATTCCAGCGCTCGGCATGGGTACATGGCAATTAAAAGGCGAAGAATGTACGAAAGCCGTAGAAACCGCACTAGACATCGGGTATCGCCATATTGATACTGCGCAAGCCTATGAAAATGAGCAAGATGTCGGGAAAGCCATTAAAAATACGTCGGTGCCAAGAGACGAATTTTTCCTGACAACAAAAATCTGGACAGACCGCTTCGAAGCCGGGGATCTGGAAAAATCTTTGGATGAATCTCTATCAAAGCTTGGAACAGATTATGTTGATCTTGTTCTTTTACATTGGCCAAACGATGACATTCCGATGGAAGAGACATTAGCTGCATTACAGAAAACCTCCGAAAGCGGAAAAACACGTTATATAGGCGTCAGTAACTTTACCGTTGATCATATGGAGAAGGCCATTAATGAATGTGGTGCAAATATCGTTTGTAACCAGGTTGAATACCACCCTCACTTATCACAAGAACCGGTGCTGGATTTTATCCGCAAACGTGAAATGTTTTTGACTGCATATTCTCCACTAGGTCGCGGAGATATCTTTGATGACAAAACTATGAAAGAAATAGCAGAAACCCACGGCAAAACACCGGGTCAAATCTCTTTAAGATGGTTGTTACAGCAAGATCGCGTAGCCGCTATCCCCAAATCAGGTTCTGAAGACCATTTACAGGAAAATTTTGATATCATGGACTTTCAACTCTCTACAGATGAAATGAAGAAAATTTTTAACCTTCAGCGTCCTGATGGTAGAAAAGTCGATCCTGATTTTGCCCCTAACTGGGACACAGGCAAGAAGGCCGCTTAAACTCCAAATACCCTAACGTTTCAAGAGAGCCGGGTTATCCTTTAAAAGAGGCAATCCGGCTTTTTCGCGCACGATATCTAATCTTTGGTGTTTTTGTTCTTTGTCAGAGTAGACGCCATCAATACCATTGTCACTTTCAGCCTGTATTGCTTTCAAATTTTCATCCAGCCTATCACCAAACTCATCATCGTATTTAAAAGGGGCAACTCCTATACTGGCGCCAAGTGCAAATTTACCTTCACGCATTAAAAAAGGCTCCCACAAACCTTGACGTAATTTATCTCTTAAATCCGCGTTATCGCCATCCCATTTCATTATGATGGCAAATTCGTCACCACCCACACGCCCAAAAATAGCGTTTTCCGGTAACTGTTGTTGCAAAGTTTCTGCAAAAAGTTCTAAGGCGCGGTCGCCTGCTTCATGACCACCAGTGTCATTAATTTCCTTAAAACCGTCCAAATCCAACATAATGTATTTTAGTGATTGGGAGGCATCGGGCTTTTGAGTAAGCAAAACATCTCTTGCCTGCTCTTCAAATCTGGCCCTAGCCGGCAAGCCTGTTAAAACATCATATCCCGCCCTTTTTAATTTCTCCTCTAGCTCAGCGATTAGTCGGTCTTTTTTTTCCTGAATTTTCTTGAGGCCCTCCAGATTACGGCCACGCTCCTCAAAATTCATGCCCGCGACTTCCCTTCGCCACGCATCATCGGAAACGCCCGAAGCCTCTTTGAACATGATTGAAGGAGGTGCAATTTGTCTTTTGTCATCCATATGCCACATCATGGCGGAAAAAGGTTAAAAATACCTTACATATTTGACGTAAAATTATTGGTGGAATTTGGATGGGAGATCAAGAAGGATAGTTTTTATACGCGCATTGGAAAAATAATCCGTATTATCCAATTCCGCTTCAATATCCTTATCTTCGTAAGACTTTTTCAAATCCCATGTATGATAGACAATATCGGGTGACAAAAGGGATTCCAAATAATCTATGACAAAGGGATAAAGCTTTATATCAAAGGAAACTGCCGACAGTTTTTGCAATCTTGCCTGCTCGGCCACGCGTTGCGCCTCCGTTTTAAGACCGTTTTCGTCCCCCTCCTCAAGCAAATCGTCGATATGGCCGGTCGGCAGGTAATAAGAAATATGAAAGCCTGCATCCGAAAAATCAGCAAATTTTTCACTGCGTGTTGAGCTTTCAACAATGACCCTGTCTTTTAAATCATATGCGGCGTCCAGCTCGGTTAATCTGGAAAGCGCGCCTTCAAAAGTTTTGTCGCCCAGATTTTTTACATCCAGCCAGATTTTCATGGACTTACCCGGCAACTCATACTCCAGCAAATCTTCCAAAGTTAGATCATGTACGTCTTTCCGGTCGTGACTGACCTTAAAAATCCCGTCCTGAAAAATCAAATCGGTCTCATACCCGTCTAATCCAAATTTGCGAACATCCATCAGTTTCCCAAGGGAATTAATACGGTGGGGCAATACGCGCCCGTGTTCGTTGTCATTCCATTTGTTATTTAACCTTGCATATTCATATACAGGGTTTTCAGCACTGTTCCATTGATGTTTTTTGTGAACAATATCAAGATTATTCTTATCGCCGCGATAGAGCTTGCTTGCAATATCTTGTGATGGATCATAGAGACTGGAAACTATGCCCAGGTCCCCCATGATATAATGAAAGAGCTGTTCGTTAGCATAGGGGGTTTCCGTATTGGATCGTAAAGCATCAATACGCTCTTTGTAGAGTGGTATATACTCATCGGAAGTCCAGACCAAAAAAGGGATAGCTGTCATATCATAGGAAAAATTAGAGGAATTATGGCCTCTGCCGTTTACAACATCATCTGCATGGTCCGATAAATAAGTTAAGGTGGCTGGGTGGTTGGTTGCATCAAGTTGATTAATTACTGACGACACAACATAATCATTGAAAGCCACACTATTATCGTAGCAATTTATTTGCTTGTTGCCGCCCGCAAGCTTTTCACCAAAAATTTCAGGGCTTAGATCTTCATGGAATTTATTGTAATCCGTTGGGTATCTCAGGCAATAATCGCCATGATTGCCCATCAGATGAACAACTATAAAACGGTTATTATTCGGTGCGCTTTTCAAAACCTCATCTATACCGCCAAGAACCACATCATCAAAATCGTTTGTTTTTGCGTGCTCACCTATATTGGTGTTGTATTTTTTAACGGTATCAGCACCAAGCGCTATAATTGAAATCGGGCTATCCCAACTACCCATCATCACTTGGTTGGTCAACCATGATGTTTCATAGCCTGCGGCCTCTGCCATATCCATTATAGTAGGTGATGTATAATATTTCTGACTGTTTGATTGTGTGGCAGAAGTCAGCGCAAGTGTCAGCGTCTGAACCGTATGCGTATGGCTGGAAAAAGCTTTATTTAAAACGATCAGATTTCCTGTGTCTTCTATTTCATTCAGGCGGGGCGTGGTGTCGCGCGGATAACCATAAAGACCCATATGATATTTATTCAAAGACTCACCGATAATCAGAATATGAGTTTCGCCTTGTGCCCCTGTTGTTGCCTGATATGTCTTTTTATGTTCTGAAGCATCCTTTTGCATTTCCCTGAATTTTTCAAGCTCGTTTGCATATTGCTGCTTGTAAACCCAAAACCCCGCATAGAGATCAATCGTATCCGGCTGGTCAACCACACGGATTGTTCCCACCAGCATAATCAAAGTGGCAAGCATAATTTGCCATTTATGGCCGCGGCGGTCCGTCAGAGTGTAGAGGCAGCCTATAAATATCATCAAGAGTACGATAAAACCTGAAAGCAGAACTCCAAATCCTATAAACTGGGTAATATATTCAAAGGCCTCGTTTACATTTGTATCAAGCAACGCAAGATAGGCATCCGAATTTAGTGGGCTATCGAACAGAAGATAATGCCCCAGATAAATAAAAGGCACCGCGAAAAGGAAAATCAATACTACTGAATAGGCGGTTTTCAGAAAATGCCGCCAAGGGGCCCTTTTCATATTTGATAGCAAAAACCCCCCTGATAAAACAGCAAGACAGCCAGCTGTGTAAGTCAGCATAGAAACAAAGGGAACATCGTAAAATGTTAATCGATGTGTAAATGCAATAACGCAAAACAATGTAAAGATCTTTAATCCCAGTGCAAAAAAACGCCCGAATTTTGCGACAATCAACACCGTTGCCCAGACAACAGAAAATAAAAATGTTTTAAGTAATGAAACCTGTTGCGCTTCAATAGGTGCCAAAAAGATTATCGGCAAAATGACCAGCGCCAAAAGCCCCCAAGGCACGCCTTGCTTTAACAGGTTAAAAAATTGTTCCTTGGGAAAATTCATCTCGCCTGATTATTAATATACGCGTTTCTTAGGCGGAACAGCCTCGACCTCATCCGTCATAGTATGCAATGTCACAGGGCGGTAGCCGATTTTCGTGCCGCCTTTATCATCCACCCAAATAACCGAATGCTTCATCCAATCATCGTCATTACGCTCTGTGAAATCTTCGCGGGAATGTGCACCGCGTGACTCTTCCCGATTGGAAGCACATTCCATAGTTGCCACAGCCTGTGATAGTAGGTTGTCCAGCTCAAGAGTTTCAATAAGATCTGTGTTGAAAATTAGAGAACGATCCTTAATTCCCAAATCCTGCTTCTGGTCAAAACATTCATGAATTTTATGTACGCCTGCAGAAAGCGTTTCGCCTGTACGGAAAACAGCTGCATGGTTCTGCATCGTCTTTTGCATTTTCATGCGCAAATCTGCCGTTGACGTTGAGCCTTTCGCATTTCTGATATGGTCTAAACGAGCCAGCGCGCGGTCACCTTTATCATCGCCCAGAGGTTTATGGCCCATACCCGGTGTAATCAGCTCTGCTGCGCGGATGGCAGCCGCACGTCCAAACACAACCAGATCAAGAAGTGAGTTCGAACCAAGACGGTTTGCACCGTGTACCGAGACACAACCCGCCTCACCTATTGCCATCAGGCCTGGAACGACGCGGTTAGGATCGGTATCTGTCGGGTTAACAACTTCCGTATGTACATTTGTCGGGATACCGCCCATGTTATAATGGACCGTTGGCAATACGGGGATTGGCTCTTTCGTTACATCCACACCAGAGAAAATCCGCGCTGTTTCAGCAATACCAGGCAAACGCGAATGTATGATTTCAGGATCCAGATGTTCAAGGTGAAGGTGGATATGGTCTTTTTCTTCACCAACACCGCGGCCCTCGTTAATCTCAACAGTCATTGAGCGAGAGACAACATCACGTGAAGCCAGATCTTTTGCAGATGGAGCATAACGCTCCATAAAGCGTTCACCTTCCGAGTTCGTTAGGTAGCCACCCTCACCACGCACGCCTTCAGTAATCAGGCATCCCGCGCCATAAATTCCGGTTGGGTGGAATTGTACAAATTCCATATCCTGCAAAGGAATACCAGCGCGCAAAACCATCGCATTACCATCACCTGTGCAAGTATGCGCAGATGTACAAGAGAAATAGGCACGCCCGTATCCACCAGTTGCAAGTACGGTCATATGACCGCGGAAGCGATGTATTTTGCCGTCTTCCATACCCAAAGCCATAACGCCGACGCACTCGCCTTCGTTACTCATAATAAGGTCCAGCACAAAATACTCGATGAAGAATTCGGCTGAATGACGCAGGCACTCTGAATATAATGTATGCAAAATAGCATGTCCTGTACGGTCAGCTGCAGCACATGTGCGCTGTGCCGTACCTTCACCGAAATGCGTTGTCATGCCGCCGAACGGACGTTGGTAAATTTTTCCCTCCTGTGTTCTTGAGAAGGGCACGCCCATATGTTCAAGTTCAAGAACTGCCTTTGGTGCGTTTTTGCACATATATTCAATAGCGTCCTGATCACCCAACCAGTCAGACCCCTTGATGGTATCATACATATGAAAACGCCAATCATCTTCGCCCATATTTCCAAGAGCTGCTGAAATCCCGCCTTGCGCCGCCACCGTATGTGATCGTGTCGGGAATACCTTGGTCAGACAGGCTGTTTTCAGACCCTTTTCGGCCATCCCCAAAGTGGCACGCAATCCGGAGCCGCCGCCGCCCACAACAAGCACATCGTATTCGTGGTCAATAATTTCGTAAGACAAGGTCATAATTTCTATCTATCTCTTTTTCCGTGATTAAAGCGCAATTTGTAAAATACTAAAAACGCAAGCTACAGCAAGGGCCGCGAAAAACAGCTTTTGCCCGATAAGTTTTGCGATTTTAAAGCACTCGCAATGAATATAATCTTCAATTACAACCTGGTTACCAAGTACAGCATGGTAAAAAGTGGTTACAATAAATAATATCATTAAAATCGCGTTTATCGGTGACGACAGCCACGCAGTGAATGTGGCGTGATCCGCCCCGATCAGATTTACCACTGACCACATTATCCAAAACACAAGTGGAATAAGTGCAATTGCAGACACACGCTGGGCCATCCAGTGATGCGTTCCATCATGGGCAGACCCTAGCCCTGTTGCGCGAGCCATATCAGACTTTTTATCTGTTTTTTCCCATTTCATTTTCATGATAGCAATCCTTCGATTTTGGGCCACCATGTTATGGCCGTGAATACTAGTGTTGCGAGAAGCACGGCGATACCACCGATCTTTGCATTTCTAAGTTTGAATAATTTACCTGTATCCCAGATGAGGTGGCGAATACCGCTAAACAAGTGAAAATACAAAGCCAAAGTCCAGCCCAACAGAAAAACCTGTCCCAAAGGGTGTGTGGCATATTCCATAAATTGATTATAACTTTCAGGACCAGAAGCCGCTGCAACCAAAAGCCAAGTCAAAGCAATCAGTCCTATTGAAAGGGCAATTCCCGTGGCGCGGTGGAGTATAGACATCGCCATATTCAAAGGCCAGCTGTAAATTCCCAAATGCGGGGATAGCGGCTTTTCATATGGAGCAGATGAGGGGTTTGTTTCCGAGGACATTGATTTTCCTTATCTAAAAAGAATTTTACCGGGAATATAATAGGTGTTTCTGGCCTTCATGCAACCCATGTTTTTACAAAAACATCTTTATGCAATCGGTAATGGCAAGTGCGCCCAAGCGTAGATTGTCCGTTGTAGTCCAGAAAGAAAGCGCCGGATCATCACGAATATCCTCACGGATACGGCTTATAAAGATCTGGTCTTCACCTTGTGTTTCATGGGGCGTTACATATTCTATATCACTGTTAAGATCAATAACACCAAAGCGCTTATTCGCTGTCAGTTCCCGCCTGAAATCATTGGCAGGGAAATCTTGCTCAAAACTTGTATTTACCATTAGGGACTGACCAACAAACACAGGAGCGTAGGCGCAATTCACAACAATTTCCACTTGCCGGCCTAAAATTTTTCTCAAATCATTACGCATCGTCCACTCTTCCTCGGTTTGTCCATCATCCATAAAAGTCCCCACATGTGGGATTAAGTTGAATGCAATTGGTTTTTCAAACTCTTGAGGGCGCACATCTATATTCATGAAAATATTTTTTGTCTGGCTGTAAAGTTCGTCGCGCGCCTTGGCGCTGTGGAAAGAGACAGGCAGCATGGCCGATACGTTAAGGGTCTTAAGTGTTTTTTCCTGCAAATACCCCAATATCGGGACAAGATGAAGTGCGCCACGTGCAGGAAGGCGGATAGCTTTTTGCTTTTTAGCGTTTTCGATCGCCACGCTATTTTTTTTGAGAGGATTATATAAAGGCACATCGATGTCTGTTTTCAAAGCTCCGCTGACATCAACAATGTGTGCGCCTTTTTTGCGCCATTTCTCTACATGTGCTGCGCCTTTTTTCGCATCACCCGCAAAAATAACTACGTCGCCTTCGGCTATATCGGCCTCTACAATGTCACGCACACGTAAATTTTCGCCGCCCACAGTTACACCGCGCGGGCCTGTCAATAAAGTATTATAAGCCCTTATATCCAATGCATCAGACATACCGGATTCGTCTAGCTGGGATAAGGTCTCATGTATTTCAGGAGAAATGGGATCAATGATATGGAGTTTTTTCGTCATAAATATGTCTCAAATTGTTCAATATTTTAACTTTGGATTCTTAATAGCTGTGATACCATAAATTATCATGCCTAGTGACAAAGAATCTGAAAAAAAATCAAATTTTCTCGCAACAGTAAGTCACGAGATGCGCACACCCATGCAATCCGTCTATGGCTTACTTGAGCTTATTGAGCTGGAAGAAATTTCACCTTCAGTTCGGGAAATGACAGAAACGGCGCGCTCTTCCGCAAGCTCCCTGCTTGAAATTCTAGACGATATTCTCGATTTTGCAAAGATGGATGCAGAGATGCTTGAACTTGATGATTTCGAGGTTCCTGTCCGTACACTTGTGAGAGGAACTCTGGAAGCCTTAACAGTTAAAATACAGGGTAAGCCGATCCAGTTGGTTGACGACATTCAAGAGGACGTTCCCTTCGTCATCAAGGGTGACCCCAAACGCCTGCGTCAGATCCTGGTTAACTTATGCGGTAATGCTTTCAAATTTACTGCCGAGGGCGAAATTACGGTGCGTGTCAGCACAAATTGTCAGAATGTCAGGGCCGCGAAAGGTGGTACGGCACTGCGTTTTGAAGTTATAGACACCGGTATTGGTATGAGCGCGGAGGCAGCAAGCCGCCTGTTCAAGCCGTTTTCTCAAGCTGACAGCTCAACTTCTCGTAAATATGGAGGCACGGGATTGGGGCTTTCAATTTGTAAAAAGCTTGTTGAATTAATGAATGGCCAAATAGGCGTAAAAAGCAAAGAGGGTGAAGGCGCTGTTTTTTGGTTTGAAATACCGACACGCTCTGTCAGTACTGAAGCCAATACTGTCGATTTCCCAGACCTTAGCGGCGTGACGGTTCTTTCCGTTGAAGACCACCCCCAAGGCGCAAAAGAGATAGTGAATTCCTTGAAATCCATGGGAGCTCACGTCGATAGCGTCGCAACTGTTGCCGAGGGTCGGGAATTTGTAAAAAGCAAACCTTATGATGTCGGCATTATAGATCAGGGGCTGCCCGATGGTCTGGGGTTGGGGCTTATACGCTATATTATGGATATGCGGCCTTTTATGGGATTAATAATGTATACGGTTCGCGATGATGCTGGGCTCCAGCATTCCCTACAGTCTTTGGGTGTGACTTACTTGTCAAAACCCGCAAGCCGCGCCGGTCTTGGGGAGGCCGTGAAAGATGCGGCACGAAAAGTTACAAAATATAAAGCTGAGGGCGCACAAAAACTTCTTATAGCCGAAGATACCGAGAGCGTGCGCGACCTTCTTAAGCGTCAATTGGATAAACTCGGGGTTGCTGCTGATTTTGTCGAAAACGGGGCGCAAGCTATCGAGAAGCTGAAAACCGGAAATTACGGCATCTTGTTCACCGATCTTCATATGCCGGAAATGGACGGATATGCCCTGGTTGAGCAGATAAGAAAGAACGAAGCAGAAGAGGGCGAGACCCCGCTTCCTATTATTGTATTAACAGCAGATGTACAAATGGCGCAAAGACAGGTTTATTTGGGCTATGGTTTTAATGAATGCCTTTTAAAGCCAGTCTCCCTTGGGCATTTCCGCAGGCTTCTAATACGCTGGGGCCTTTTGAACAATGAAAGCCAAAAAGTTGAACTTCAAGCAAATGAAACCGGATCCACAGAGTTGAAAACAGAAGAATTTGGTGATGCTATTTGCCTGAAGACACTAGAGGCGCAAATGGGGACGCTTGATGAAAGTGCCATTGAGATGTTGGGAATGTTTATTGACATGACCTCACCGCTCATTACAAAATTAAAAGAAGCTCACGCCAATGATGATAGTCACGATGTATCCGAGACCGCACATTCTTTGAAAGGGGCAGCAAGATCGGCAGCAGCCTTAAGGCTGGGTGACATTGCCGCGGATTTGCAGGATTCCTCTGAAAAAGGCGAATATGACCCCAGCCTTATAGAGAATCTTGCGCATGAGTTTTCTCGCGTTAAATCACATATAGAAAATTTAACCCTAGCAAATAAATAGCTTTACCGCTTATACCTGCCTTTGATAAAACATGTCCCATGATTTTAGAGAGAAAAACAATTGGCGGATTTAACATCATTGGCCTGTCCATCCGCACGGACAATGCGGAAGGTAAGGCCGCTGACCATATCAACGCTCTTTGGCAGATGTTTTACGAAGAGGATGCTTTGTCAAAAATCACAAGCCGTACCGATGATACGATTTACGCCGTTTACTCTGATTATGAGGGCGACCACACAAAGCCCTACCGGTTTACAATAGGATGCCGCGTAGATGATGATAGCGTTATTCCTGACAATATGGATTTACGTCACATACCAAAAGCACAGTATGCCTGTGCCAAGGCACGTGGTGAACAGCCCCGCGCGCTAATTGAAAAATGGCAGGAAATATGGGGGAGTGACCTCAAACGTAGCTATGAAGTTGATTTCGAAATTTACGGGCCTGATTTTTTTGATCCTGAAAAACGCGAGGTTCCTATTTACCTCTCCCTCGAGGCTGGTGCATGAGCAACAGAATAGCCAAGTGTTTTGACGCTTTAAAGCAAAAACGTAGAAGCGGTCTTATCCCGTTCATAATGGGCGGAGATCCAAATTATCAAATCTCGCTTGATCTTTTGAAAGCTTTACCTGATGCAGGTGCCGATCTCATAGAAATCGGCATTCCCTTCGCTGACCCTATGGCAGATGGACCTGTTATTCAGGAAGCAGGGGAGCGCGCCCTTAAGTCCGGCATGACACTTGAAGGTGTACTCGATATGGTTGGCGAATTCCGCGCCGGTAACAACGACACCCCCGTTATTGTGATGGGGTACGCCAATCCTGTCTATCACTATGGCCTCACCAAATTTTGTAAACGCGCAAAAGAAGTTGGTATTGATGGTATGATTATAGTTGATCTTCCACCGGAGGAATCTGAAGACCTGCACGTTGAGGCAAGAAAATACGGATTGGATATTATCAGGCTTGTTACAACCACCAGCAGTGATGAGCGTGCTGATATCATCCTGCAAGGTGCGGGTGGATTTTTATATTATGTGGCTGTTGCAGGCATTACAGGTACAAAAAGCGCTTCCTCAGCCCAGCTTAAACATCACTTTGAGAGGTTGCGTGAAAAAACTGCATTGCCCTTGGCGGTTGGTTTCGGTATAAAAACGCCTGATCATGTCAAAGACATGGCGCAAATCGCAGATGCAGTGGTTGTTGGTTCTGCTATTGTAAAGACGATTGGACAAACCGATACAAAAAATGTGATAAACAAGGTGGTCAGGCAGGTCAAAGACCTTGCAAACGCCCTTTAAAGAAGAAAAGCAGGTATTTGTTATGAACTGGATTTCAAATTACATACGCCCGAAAATCCGCTCTATTGTCGGGGAACAAAAGGATGTGCCTGATAATCTCTGGCAAAAATGTCCCTCTTGTGACGGGATGCTTTTTCACCGTGAACTTGCAGAAAATCTTAATGTTTGTCATCACTGCGGAGAACACTTAAAAATCGCGGTAGAAGACCGCCTTGATCTTCTTTTTGATGACAAGCAATGGAAGCGTGTGTCCCTTCCTTCTGTGCCTGAAGACCCACTTAAATTCAAGGATAAGAAAAAATACACTGATCGACTTAAAGACAGTCGCGCAAAAACAAAAGAAAAAGATGCAATTATTGTTGCCGAGGGGAAAATCGGCGGGTGCAAAACTGTTGTTGCTGCTTTTAATTTTGCCTTTATGGGTGGCTCAATGGGGGCCGCCGTTGGTGAAGGCATTGTGATTGCAGCAGAAACTGCCGTTAAAAATAATTCGGCATTGATAGTTGTTCCTTCCTCAGGGGGAGCGCGCATGCAAGAAGGAGCCATTTCCCTTATGCAAATGCCGCGCACAATTATTGCAACTAAAATGGTTAAGGATGCAGGTCTTCCTTATATTGTCTTGCTAACAAATCCTACAACTGGCGGGGTGAGCGCTTCTTTTGCAATGGTTGGCGACATTCATATCGCCGAACCAGGTGCTACAATCGGTTTCGCCGGAAAACGTGTTATTCAGGAAACTATCCGCGAGGAATTACCGGATGATTTTCAGACCTCTGAATACTTGCTGGAACATGGCATGGTGGATATGGTCACAAGCAGAAAAGATCTTAACTCCACAATTGGCCGCATTTTGGGGCTTCTAACCCATAACGAAGGTAAAACCGGCGGCAAGGGCAGTAGAATATCCCCCAAAGGTGATACTGCAAAAATTAAGCCCACATCGCAAACAGCGGAAAACAGCAAAAGCGGAACGGTCGCAAATCTGGATGACAGGCGCGCCGCGAAAGCGTCAGAAAAACCAATTGCCCGCAAAGGCATAAAAAAAGCGCCTGTTAAACATGCAGGCAAAACCCGCTAAATATACCTATCAACCAGATAGCCCGGAAATTGAAGATAAGCTTTCTTCAATAACGGAAAAGCTATCTGCGCTTTATCCAAAATTAATAGATCTCTCGCTTGAACGCATAGAGAGGTTTCTGGGCGAATTAAACAATCCGCATTTAAATTTACCGCCTGTCTTCCATGTTGCCGGAACGAACGGGAAAGGTTCAGTCATTGCCATTCTTCGCTCTTGCCTGGAAACATCAGGTAAGTCTGTACACGCCACAATTTCCCCGCATCTCATAGCTTTTAATGAGCGCATTGTGATTTCAGGCAAAGAAATAGAGACCGCAACCCTGCTTGATTTGCTGGATGAATGTGGCGAGGTGAACGCGGGCGCCCCAATCACCTATTTTGAGGTGGCAACTGCCGCAACCTTACTTGCTTTTTCACGTCATAAAGCCGATTTTTGTCTGATAGAAACGGGTCTAGGCGGACGACTTGATGCCACTAATGTTGTTCCCTCGCCCGCAGCATCCATCATCACCTCTATCGGATATGACCATATGGACTTTCTGGGTGACACCCTGACAGAAATTGCCACTGAAAAAGCGGGCATAATGAAGAAAGGTTGCCCTTGCGTAATCGCCCCTCAATCCCTTCAGGCTTTGCGTGAAGGTGTGAACGATGTTTTTATCAAAAAGGCCGAGGAGGTTGGTGCGAAACTTTATCTGTATGGAAGAGACTGGTTTTTCGAGGAGACGCCCCTTGGCTTCCGCCTCATTCACGGTGATCGCATTGAGGACTACCCCTTCCCTAACCTGATTGGCCGCCACCAGATTGAAAATGCAGCAACGTCAATTATGGCTTTGCGTGCAGCAGAGCACTGCCTTAAAACAGTTTTTCTTTTAGATGACCTTAAAAAAGGTATTACAGGAATAAAACATCGAGGTCGTCTTGAAAAAGTTGAAAATACAAATCTTTTAAAAAACCTTCCTGAAGGCTCGGCTTTATATCTGGACGGTGCCCATAATGAAAATGGCGCAATGCCACTCGCAAATCAAATCAAGGTATGGCGCAAAGAAACCGAACAATCTGTCCATCTTATAACGGGCATGTTAAAACGAAAGAACCCTGTTACATTTATGGACCTTCTTGCGCCCCACATCGATAGTGTTACATGTATACCTGTTCCGGAAGAAGATAGCGGATTTAATGAATGTGATCTAAAAAAGCTTTTGGACAACAACTTTCCAGACCTAAAAATCTCAACAGCTCCCGGTATGAACAAAGCTATAGAGCAAATCGGCAAAACTGCCGTTGAACCCGTGACAATAATTTGCGCAGGGTCTTTATACCTTATCGGACATATCCTTAAAAAATTAGCATAATATTAACTCATAGGCGGCATTATTACCCTTATGACAACGAGGGATAATTTTAAAGAAGCAACGGGCGAAGGTCGAGTAGACCTCAAGGTTGCGTGGTATGGCGAGCAAATCGGCACGCTGCATTACAATAACGGGGAAATGACTTGGAGCAGGGAAGACACACAAGCCGCCCTTCTGTTCCGTTTTCCCGATGAGGATGACATGCCCGCATTCTTAAAAAACCTTCAGCCTGAAGGCTGGCTCAGGGATGCACTTGGCTCGCCTTCACAGATTTCATATTTGAAAAGCGGTATTCGCTATTTATCGAATATCACTATTGCCGAAGATGAAAGTTTTTCAAAAGACCGCGATCCTGACCGCCTGACATCAAGACTGAAAGATCACACAGATAGTGGTGCATGGTTCACCGGCGCTTATCTGGGACCGAGGGCTGATAGCATTAATAACGACATTGAAAAAGAAGTTGCAGAACGCGCTAAATTTCACGGGACACCGCGCATGTCAGGCATGCAGATGAAAATGCCTGTTGCGCTGGATTCAGAAGGGCAAATTCATCACGCCATGGGGGGCTCATTTACCCACATTCTGAAATTCGGTGGTACCGAGGAATGGCGGGCCTCAGAACTTCTTGAGTGGATGGGGCTTCAGCTTGCCGGAGAAGCCGGGCTGGATGTTCCTGCACATGCCTTGGTCAACGTCGGTGAATCAGCGCCGCCCGCCCTGCTGGTTGAACGCTTTGATGTTCCGCAACATCAGAATGACGGACAACGTTACCTTATACAAGATATGTGTACTGCGGCACGCATTAAACAGGAATCCAGCGACATTAATGGGCTATATAAATTTAGCCTGAGCATGGAAAAGGTTGCAAAACTTTTCAAGGAAAAAGTGCATGACGATAATGATCCGGATGCCCTGCATAAGGACCTTGAAAGTCTTTACAGAAAAGCTGTGAGCTCATGGGCAATACGAGATGGTGATATGCATTTGAAAAATATTTCCTTCCTTAAGGTGCAAAACCCAGGAGATGATGATTTCACATCTACACGATTATCGCCAACTTACGATACCCTGAACACCTCTATTTTCCACGAATTCGGGGATGATGAGGCGCATTACACAGCACTTACCATCAATGGTAAAAAGAACAAGTTGAAGATTTCTGATTTTGTTAAGTTCGGGACAGATTCATGTGGCCTGTCAAAAGATCAAGCATTGGATATTTTCCAAGATGTAGTCGAAAAAACCGTTAACAGAGCAGTTGAAATAGGCGAAAATATTCCAAATAGTTCGGCAGAAGGTTGTCCGAAATGCGACTATATGGTTCGCAGGGCTGTAACCGACATTGTAGATCGCGCCAAAGAGTGTACCGGTGAAATGAATAAAAAATATGATCGTGAGATGGCGTTCAGTGAAAATGTGGCGCTATGGGACGGTGAGTATCCCGAAAAGAAAGGTAGCAACCACAGAAGATACCTCAGGATAGGTCGAGATATCTAACTGTAAAAGTTTCAAAATCGTGGTAAATTATATCCATGACTCAAAAAATCACCCTAGTTGATGATGATAAAAATATAACCGCATCTGTTTCTCTTGCATTGAAAACGGAGGGTTTTGATGTCACTGTTTATAATGACAGTGTAGAGGGCCTGGACGGCATTAATGCCGCGCCCCCCAACCTTGCTATTCTGGATATAAAAATGCCGCGCCTTGATGGTATAGAACTTATTCAGAAATTAAGGACAACACATAGTTTCCCTGTGATATTTTTAACCTCAAAAGACGACGAAATTGATGAAATTATCGGTCTGCGGATGGGGGCTGACGATTATATAACCAAACCTTTTTCCCAGCGCCTTCTTATTGAACGTATTAAGACCCTGCTTAGGCGTAGTAGTGAAACACAAACCTCTGCGCAGCCCGGCACCGCAACAAGCGCGGGTAACATGATATTGCGCGGGCCACTGGAGCTTGACGATAAACGCCATACCTGCACATGGCGTGAAGAACCAGTAATTTTAACAGTGACGGAATATTTATTAGTCAAATCACTAGTTGACAAGCCCGGGCACGTAAAAACGCGCGACCAACTTATTACGGCGGCCTATGGTGAAAATATCTATGTCGATGACCGTACCATCGACTCACACATTAAACGCATTCGCAAAAAATTTAAGGATGTTGACCAGAGCTTCAATCAGATAGAAACGCTTTATGGACTCGGATACAAATACAAAGAGCCTGCTTCATAAGGTTTCAACCAGCATACCCTCTTATGCGGGACTGGCACTAACGCGTTTTAACCTTGATTCCGGACTTCGGAAAAGGCGTAGTTACAATCCTGCCCGAATGATTTTCACGGTGTCCGGTGTAAACCTTATTCCTGTCATCTTGTTGGTTTTCGGACTCATTCTTCTTGGGCAATACAGAACAAATCTTATAACGTCTCAACTTGAGCTGCTTCACACACAAAGCGAGCTATATGTCACAATTTTGAAAAACCGACTATACGAAAGTAATAACCTGGACTCTTCGGATCCAATGAACACGGCAGTTCAGTCAATTTTTAAGAATCTGGATAAAGACGTAACAAAAAGACTTGTTATGTTTGATCAAAGCGGCGCTGTCCTTGCAGACAGTTTGCGTGTCGACAATTTCGGAACCGATGCTGATGCCGGGCGCGTCTGGTTAGATTTAATAACAGAAAATCTTTTGTCTAATTTTTTCAATGTTTTCAAAATCGAATACGATCTGCCTGAATACCCTTACACGGATCCCCAGAACGCCACCAGCTTTCCCGGGGTAGAAACTGCTTTAAAAGGCAAAGTTAACCTAAGTGTGTGGAGCGCAAACGGCTCAAGGCTTGTTTTTTCCAGCGCCCTGCCCATTATCATAAATGGGGAAATCGCAGGAGTACTTTCTGTGTCAAAGTTAGCCACCGAGGTTGACCAAACGTTGCAGAATCTGAAAAACGATATTTTCCGCATATTTTTTATTATACTCTTTATCTCACTCTCAGTGTCATTGCTTCTTGTCAGCACGATAACCACGCCTTTGAGACGTTTGGCAAAAGCAGCAGAAACTATACGTACGGGGCAAGGCAAGGAAACCGAAATACCCGACATGAGCAATCGTGGTGACGAAATCGGGGAATTGTCTATTGCGTTGCGTTCTCTCGTGCACGCTTTATGGGAGAGAATGCGGTCTATAGAAAGCTTTGCAGCAGACGTTTCCCATGAACTTAAAAATCCGATTACTTCAATGAGAAGCGCATTGGAAACACTACCCTTTGTAAACTCTGAAGAAGATCGCCAGCAGCTTATAAACATATTGCAAAATGATGTTACACGGCTTGATCGCCTTGTGACCGACATATCTCGCGCTTCTCGCCTTGATGCAGAACTTGCGCGCGACGAAGGGCAAATAATCGATATTGGGGGGCTACTGGAAGAAGTCGCTGAAAGCTATAATTTGCGCCTGGATAATAATCAGGAGGAAAAAACCGTAAGGCTGAGAAACAAAGGCAACATGCCGACCGATGTGGCCGGAAGTCCGGAGCGACTGGTACAGGTATTCAATAATATAATAGATAATGCTCTGTCTTTTTCACCTGATGATGGGATAATCTCGATTATAATTGAAACAAAATATAATGATTTATTTATTACAATTGAAGATCAGGGTCCGGGTTTGAACACAGAAGATGCCGAAAAGATCTTTCAACGCTTTTATACTTCGCGACCAGAGCACGAAGGCTTTGGACAGCATTCCGGGTTGGGACTTTCCATCTCGCGCCAGATTATAGAGGCGCATAGCGGGTCCTTAACGGCGGGCAATAAATACGATGAAAACAAAAAAATCACCGGCGCAAGGTTTGTCATACGACTCCCTTTGACACATATAGATTAATATGGATAAAGAGCTCAATAATATCATCATAGTGACCGGGCAATCAGGTGCCGGTTTATCCACCGCATTAAAATGTATGGAGGATATGGGTTACGAGGCCTTTGATAATTTCCCCCTTGACCAGATCGAGACATTGCTAGCGGGTGAAACATCGGGAAAAGCGAAGTTGGCTTTTGGCGTGGACAGCCGTACGCGTCACTTCTCGGCAGCAGAACTGGAAGACCTCCTCTCACATTTTGGCAATGCTGAAAAATGGGAAGCATCCTTGATCTATTTATCCTGCAATGCGCAGGTACTTCAAAACCGCTTTTCTGAAACACGCCGAAAACATCCACTTGCCAAAGACAGAACAGTCAGGGAGGGCATAGAGATTGAGGCCGAAATGCTCGCACCAATCGCACATTTTGCAAATATTATGATCGATACCAGCACATTGTCTATTCATGATTTGCGGCATAGGTTAGAGCAGGAATTAGAGGCCTCCGGTCAATCTGTTGCACATATGGCAATTACATTCATGTCATTCGGATTTAAAAATGGCGCGCCCGATAATGCCGATATTGTTATTGATGTACGTTTTTTAAAAAACCCGCATTGGGACGAAAACCTGAAACCCCTGACAGGGCAAAATGATAAGGTTGGAGCCTATATAGAAAAAGACGCAAATTTTGCGCCTTTTTTAAAAAAATTTACGGATATGATTGAATTTTTAATTCCGGCCTATGAAGCCGAAGGCAAGTCTTATTTAACTATTGCTATTGGCTGTACAGGCGGCAAACACCGTTCGGTTTACATAGCAGAAAAACTCAAATCCCTATTCACAAAAAAAGGACTGAGTCCTAGCGTGAAACACCGAGATCTACGCTAGGCGCGGATATTTTAGCTTCGGGAGCTGGCTCTCCTGTAATCCCGTCTGCATTTGCCGAAAAAAGGGCGCTGATTTCTTGAATGTTAGGCATTTCCCCAAACCTCCTTGTTGATGAGTAAAAGGGCGTTTTCTCTGGACACGCCCGTTCCGTCCTGTTTATAGAACACAACCTTTTTACGGCCGCGCTCTTCCTTCCCCTCGTTAAAATATAGCCGGGTACCAGCAACATCACCTGAGATATCAATAAGCTTAGACTTCCCGTTCATAATGGAAATCAGGTTCATAACCTTCTTTTCAGATAAATTTACCTCTTCCGATAAATCAAGCACAGTGTACTGGCCAACAGGCATGTATCCCGCTTGCGCATCCAGCGCCATAATCTCATATGACCGTTTATGGTGTGGATTGTGCTTATAAGTAAATTTTGTTGCCGCTTTGGCAGATGAAAAATTTTTGTCTAGCATAGTAATTCTAACTTCTTTCGACTTTGAATAAGTCTTGATTTTTGGCCTCTGATGCTTAATTATGGCTCGGAAAAGTAAAGATTTTACTAAATACTTTCTTAAATTTTACAAACTTTGAAACCGCAAGGAAATTAAAATGTCAGTTGCCGCCAAAACCGTAGAAAATGATTATAAAGTCAAAGATATTTCACTCGCCGAATGGGGCCGTAAGGAAATTGAATTGGCCGAAATTGAAATGCCGGGTCTAATGGCGTTGCGCGAAGAATACAAGGGTAAGTCGCCCCTTAAAGGTGCGCGCATTTCAGGATGCCTTCACATGACAATCCAGACAGCGGTACTTATTGAAACCTTGCAGGCTTTGGGTGCCGAAGTACGCTGGAGCTCCTGCAATGTTTTCTCAACACAAGATCATGCAGCAGCAGCCATTGCCGCAATAGGTACGCCCGTATTTGCATGGAAGGGTGAGACAGAAGAAGAATATATCTGGTGCATTGAACAGACTATTAATGGTCCGGATGGCTGGAAGCCAAATATGATATTGGATGACGGGGCTGACCTAACGCAGTTGATGCATGAAAAATATCCGCAATATTTCGATGACATTAAGGGGATATCAGAAGAAACTACAACAGGCGTGCTTCGCCTATATGATCTTGCAAAAAAAGGTAAGCTTCTGGCCCCTGCCATCAATGTTAATGACTCTGTTACAAAATCAAAGTTTGATAATAAATACGGGTGCCGAGAGTCTTTGGTTGATGCCGTACGCCGCGCAACAGATGTAATGCTGGCCGGAAAAGTGGCTGTGGTTGCAGGTTATGGTGACGTGGGTAAAGGATCTGCCGAATCTCTTCGCCAAGCCGGTGCCCGTGTACTGGTCACAGAAGTTGATCCAATCTGCGCGCTACAGGCCGCAATGGAAGGTTACGAAGTGGTCACAATGGAAAATGCGGCAACCCGCGCCGACATTTTTGTAACAGCAACCGGAAACAAAGATATTATTACAGTCGATCACATGCGTGACATGAAGGACATGGCAATTGTCTGTAATATCGGGCATTTCGACAATGAAATTCAGGTTGAGCCAATCCGCAATATGAAATGGAC
>NZVS01000003.1 GCA_002701555.1 Alphaproteobacteria bacterium
AAACTTACAGACGTTAATGGAAGCCTGATGGAAGATAAAAATAGACTAGTTGCGCGCACAGAATTAAGTGAAGAGGAGCTGGAAAGTGCCCTTAAATATTGTGCTGAAGAAAAAATACATATCCCAGGTAAAATCCAGCCACATGGCATTTTTTTTGCAGTCGACAAAGAAACATACGATATTAAATATGCCAGTAAAAATCTCGATGACTTTTTGGGTTTAAATCACGAAAACGTGATTGGTAAAAATATTAAAGAAATATTGGGTGAAGAAAATATAGATCGTTTACATCAATATGTTCGCGATTATGGCCTGCAGCCTCTAAAATCGGCTAGCATTGATATAAACGGCACACATTTTGATCTTGTTGCACATTATTCAGACAATCATATGATTATAGAGTGCGAAGCAAGCGTCAAAGATGATCATGAATATGCTAGTTACGACAATTTTTACGATGAGCTCAGAAACTTTGCTGTATCTCTACGTCAGCACGGAAATACAGAGAAATTATACAAGCTTATTGTAGATAAAGTCCGGGAAATTACAGGTTTTGACAGGGTTAAACTTTACAAATTTGATGAAGATTGGAACGGGGCAGTTATTTCCGAGGCTCGCGCCGATTTCATGCCAAGTTATCTAGGTCTTAATTTCCCATCTACTGATATTCCTGAACAAGCAAGAAAATTATACGAAACTAATTATTTGAGGCTTATCTCAGACATACATTATAAACCTGTAGATATTTTTCCTGATGCTTCAGAAAATGCAAGCGAGCCTCTTGATATGAGCTTATCTGCGCTAAGAAGTGTTTCCCCTATACATATTCAGTATTTAGACAATATTAATGTATCTGCTTCCATGTCTGTTTCTATTTTACAAAATGACAAGTTATGGGGCTTAATTGCCTGTCATCACAGTAAACCAAAATTTATACCCTACAGAATTAGAATTTTCTCTGAGATAGTAGGCCATATTTTCTCTGCCCAGCTATCTTCTCTGCAAATTGTCCAAAGGAAAGAGCTGGCTGAAAAGAAAAAAATACTGATCGAAAAACTTTCTGCAAGGTTAAATATTGATACACGCCTTGAAGACGTATTCAGCGGCAATCATAAGGTTGCTTTGGAAGCATTGGCTGCGGACGGTTTAGCAATTAAATCAGGTAAGAGAATTGAAGTTTATGGGGATACACCCCCAGAAAATAAAGTTAGCAAGCTTATGGAGTGGTGTCAGGATAAGCTTGAGGATAATCTTTATTACACAGATGTTGCCTCACAAAGGTTAAAAGAGGATCCGGAGCTGTCGGAGATCATGGGGGGCTTTTTGGCTCTACCCATAGATACTAGCTTAGATAACATGGTTATATGGTTTAGAACCGCAAAAGACCAGCTGGTAAACTGGGCGGGCGATCCCGAAAAGCCTGTTGAAAAAACGAAGGCGGGCTATAGGCTAACTTCTAGAAGTTCCTTCAAGTTATGGCAAACGACAATGAAGGGAAAATCAATTCCTTGGTCTATAGAAGATGTGGAGGCAGCTAAATCTGTTTCTTCACTAATTCTAGAAAATGACAAAATCCTCTCAGAACAGGCTAATCAGGCAAAAAGCGAGTTTTTGGCAAATATGAGCCATGAGCTAAGAACACCTATGAATGTAGTAGTGGGTATAATTGATATTCTGAATAAAGATAAAAACTTGGAGGATAAGCAAAAAGAACTTATATCTAGCCTTGATACCAGCGCAACAACATTAATGAACCTTATCAATGACCTGCTAGATATATCTAAGATAGAAGCTAATGAGATGAAATTTGAATTTTTGCCTATTACAATTCAGGATATTCTCGAAGACATACGAAGTCTTCATCGCGTTCCAGCAGCTGATAAGAATATTTCCTTGAATGTAAATTATGCCAGATGTGACGACACTAAATATTTGGGTGACCCGGTTCGTATACGCCAGATACTAAGCAATTTGGTCAATAATGCGATTAAATTTACCCCTAAAGGCTTTGTAAACATTCTTGCTATTTGCGAGGAAGAGAATAGTGATGGTGCAACCAATATCGTTTTCGAAATTTCCGACAGCGGGATCGGCATGACCGAAAAGCAAATAGAAGGTATCTATCAAAAATTTGTCCAAGCCGATGTAAGTATAACGCGTCAATATGGCGGCACAGGTCTTGGTTTAGCTATTTCAAAGCGCCTCGTAGAGTTAATGGGGGGAAGCATTGATGTTACCAGCAAAAAAGATATGGGTACGAAATTTACTGTATCCATCCCTATGAAAGAGGCTGAAAAAAAGGAGGCTATAAAGCTGCCAAATAAAAAGCCCAAAGAAAAAATGAACGAGAGGGGGACAATTCTTCTCGTTGAAGATTATGAAGGTAATATTGTGGTTGCGCTCCATTTTCTGCAAGAGCAGGGTTATGATGTTATTATTGCACGTAACGGTAAGGAAGCTTTGGAAAAGCTAGATAATACAACCTTCGATGTTATATTAATGGATGTCCAGATGCCGATAATGGATGGATATACAGCAACAGGAATAATTAGGGAAAAGCAAAAATTCGGAAGTTATTTGCCCATGCCTATTATTGGAATGACTGCGAATGCTTTTAAGGAAGATAAAGAAAAGTGTTTGGCTGCAGGAATGGATGACTATATTAGCAAGCCCTATGATTTTGATAATCTTATAGATAAGATCGATTATCACATGATGAAAATGAAGAGTAAAAGATCTTAACAATAATAATATAGAGGAGAAGTGGCGGTGACGGTGGGATTCGAACCCACGATACGCGTTTCCACGTATGACGATTTAGCAAACCGTTGCCTTAAGCCTCTCGGCCACGTCACCTTTATAAGGTATATCAAGTAACAGATGCAATGCTATCAATCAAGAGGGAAAGCGTAGATTAAGATAAAAATTCAGTTAGAAACTCGGACCAATCTTCTACATATTCATGGTTTAAAAAACTTTTAATCGGATGTAGGGTCCAGTCGCCATTTTCAGATGTGCGTTCTAGTCTACCCAAAACGCATGCAGAGGTATCGCTATTATGCTCGTCTTTTAAATTTTCGTTAAAGAACAATGTGCTGGCTTGCACGTCGACAATACGTGCAGAAGGGGTGAAAATGTCCTTAAAAGCGTGAGCCGATGCAACCTCGACAACTATAATAATGTTTTGTACATCTTCGGGTAAGCCAATAAAATCTATTTTGATTTGTTCATCGTCGTCAGGGCCGGCTCCATCTCTGTCATCACCGCTATGTCTTATAGACCCAGACTTATCTATCATCTCGCCAGGCATACCTGATACATAATCAAGGAAAGAATTATCTTTCCCATAGATATAACAGCTAAGATCCAGATCGAAGCTTTCCTTGTTCTGTCCGAAAATAGTAAAGATTTTATCTGTAAGCTGTGGCTTAACAAGAGGATCCCAGCTTAGACCTATAATAATTTGTTCGGTATTAAGATGTGATGTTTCCATCCGATAGACTGTCTGTAAACAATTTTAAAAAATACACATATTAAATATGCCTGTGAATAGCATTAGAAATAGCATAGCACGTTATTTTGCAATGTTCCATACAAGGTCACCTTTTTGCCCATATTCTTGAATGAACGACCACATCTTTGCGTCAACGTGATGGCTTGAAGGGTACGGTGGCAATACGTCCGCAGTCTGGTGGTATTTTTTATGGCATTGAAAGCGAAGCTTTGAGGTGCTTGAAATATAATCAGGTCTTTTTGTACAGTAGACCGGAATGACCTCAGACGATGGAAAACAGCTTTCTATCACTTTTAACATTGTACCACTTACAACAGGCACCCACATGCGCTGATAGTGCTTGCCATCAACTAAAGCCTTACAGACTTGCGCCATTTTAGTATTAAAGCCGTTTCCGTATGATCCGGGTGTCAGTATGACGCTTGTTCCATTAAGGTTTTTTTGAAGCTCAACTGCATCCTGATGGAGCATATCAAGCGAGGAGGGCGACTTAACCACTACATTGCTAATATCGCTTATGTCGTTTAACCAGTGCGGGGTAAATTTGGATTGCGATAAAAAAATAGTGATTTTCTTTCCGCATTCTTTTCCAGCATAGGCAAGTGCTGGAGCGCCATACCCAAAAACTGTGCCACAATAAATAAAATGATCAAAAGGTTGTTCTGGCAACCATTGTTCAAGAGCAAATTGTTTTAAGCCGCCTGATATCTTGTCACCTCGAATGACATTAAAGTCATCAATTTTTAACAGTAAATCAGGTAGATTTTGCAAAACTTTCTAAAGCTTTTTCTTTAGAATCTGATTGACCATAGCAGGATTGGCTTTGCCTTGTGATTTCTTCATGACCTGACCGACGAAAAACCCAAACAATTTATCTTTACCGCCACGATAAGCCGCTACATTGTCAGGATTTTCTGCTATGACTTCATCAATAATACTTTCAATTGCACCTGTATCCGTGACCTGTTTAAGACCTTTTTCTTCAACAATAGCGGAAGGTGATTTTCCCGTTGCTACCATGTCGGCAAATACATCTTTGGCAATTTTACCTGATATAGTGTTGTCGTTAATTAAACCCACAAGCTCGCCAAGCTGTTCGGCAGATACCTTTGAATCATCTAAGGGAATGTTCTCTTTGTTTAATGCGCCAAGGAGTTCATTGAGTAACCAGTTCGCCACAAGTTTAGGATCTTGCCCGTCTGCGGCTTTCTCGTAATAATCAGCGCGAGAACGTTCAGCTATAAGTACACTGGAATCATATAAACTAAGCCCATATTCTTCCATAAACCGGTGTTTCTTTTGGTCGGGAAGCTCTGGGAGCGTTTCTTTCAAAGAATTAACCCACTCGCTTTCCAACTCCAAGGGAAGTAAGTCAGGATCAGGAAAATAACGGTAGTCATGGGCATCTTCTTTTGAGCGCATGGAGCGTGTTTCCATTTTTACAGGATCCCAAAGGCGTGTTTCTTGAACGACTTCTCCACCGCTTTCCAGTATTTCTAGTTGCCGCACAGCTTCATATTCAATGGCCTGCTGGACAGCCTTGATAGAGTTCACGTTTTTTATTTCTGCACGTGTACCGAACTTCTCTTCACCAAGCTTGCGTAGGGATAAATTCACGTCAGCGCGCATCGAGCCTTCTTCCATGTTCCCGTTACATGTCCCGAGATACTGTAAAATCATTCTTAACTTTGATAGATAGGCAGTGGCTTCATCAGCACCACGTATGTCCGGTTCTGAAACAATTTCCATCAAAGCACAACCGGCACGGTTTAAATCTATATAAGATTTTGTCGGGTGCATGTCATGTATAGATTTACCCGCATCTTGCTCTAAATGAAGGCGTGTAATACCAATAGTTTTTACTTTACCGTCTGGTAGGTCTATCTCTATAGCACCTTCACCTATGATTGGGTGTTCATACTGAGAAATCTGGTATCCTGTGGGCAAGTCTGGGTAAAAGTAATTTTTTCTAGCAAATACAGATACTTCATTTACCGCTGCGTTAAGGCCTAATCCAGTACGTACTGCTTGCGTTACTGCTGTACGATTAAGTGTTGGAAGCATGCCTGGCATACCGGCATCTATAAAAGAAACCTGTGAATTTGGTTCAGCACCAAATGACGTGGACGCTCCGGAAAAAAGTTTAGATTCTGCTGTTACTTGTGCGTGGACCTCCATGCCGATAACAATTTCCCAGACAGCATCTTCACCTTGTATCACTGTGCTCATTATAACTTCCTTTTACTAATCAAAATTTGAACTTATGGATTTTACTGGTATTCACCTTGAATGCAACCCAGCGCTATACGTTTTTCTGTCTGCTCATAAGACGGGCTGGTGACAATTGCTTCCATAGGGTCAGTAACATTAGGGTTGGCCTGCAAAATTCCTGGTAAATCAGCTTTTGCCCTCTTTGACACATAAGAGGCCATGTTATTTGAAAGGCATTTGCAAATTTTTTGTCCGGCCTGAAAAGCGTCTTCCTGACATTTTTTATACACGAGATCACGAACAGGAAATTCCATACATGGACTGTAAACTTGGATCATCATTTTATTAATTGCGTTACGTGCAGGCTGGTCGTTACCACCCATGGCTTGCAAATCCTCAACGCTCATCGTCTTTTGCATGTAAGACGCTGTGCATTGGCAGAAAATATCCTTTGTTTCAGAGGAGATGTACGGGTTCTCCTGTTGTGAACAATTTTGTGCATAAGATTGTGCCATTTGTGGGCTAACTCGCGTTTGAGCTTCTGCAGATTGTGTGGATAAAAATATGAATGCTGTTACAGCAAGTACGAATATTTTTTTCATGGGTAAGGCCTTACTTTGGGAAGTTGTGTTCTCATATATTGGGTTCTACAAGCTTCATAAGCTTGGTTTTTGCGCTGTATTAATGAGGTTGAACGAAGCAGTGCATCTATCGGTTCCTTAAACTCATTTGGATGCCGTGACATGTTGAGCATTGAAGTGCTGGCTCCGGCTTGTTTAACAAAAGGAACGAGTGCGCTACCTACGCATTGGCAGTATTTAGGTATATGATAAATAAGAGGGGAGTTGCTTCTGTCCTCAATACATTCCACATAAGCTATGTCCACAATAGGACCTTCCATACATGGCATCATGACCTGTTCAACAAATTTTTCAAAAACAGGGTTTCCCGGTTTTTTTGCGTTTCTGGCATTTAATGCTTCCAAGTCACTGTTTGTAATACTCTGCCGCATCATAGCACCGGTACATACACAGTACTCCTCATGGGCAGAAGGGGTGAAACGACGTGGGATTCTGGCAAGGCAACGATCAAGATATGCCGCTGCCGTTCTTGCCGATACCAGCTCTTCTCCGTCAATAATTTCTAGCTCGTTTTCAAATTCTTCTGAAGAAAGGTCCTGTGCCAAAGTTGCCTTTGGCAACGCACAAAGAAACAAAATGGCAAATATTAAGACTAAAAAGCGCATGGGTAAGCTTAGGCCGCGCTCCGTTTTCCGTCCATAGTTACGGGCATTGTTGAAAGTCCGGCTGCGCGTTCAATGGAGTTTCCAACCTTTAGAACAGTTTCTTCGTCCCAAGGTTTCCCAATAATCTGCAAACCTAGCGGAAGACCTTTTGTATCAAGACCTGCCGGCACTGACATACCCGGCAAACCTGCGAGTGAGGCGGGAACAGTGAAAACATCATTTAAATACATTTTGATGGGGTCATCTTCATTTTCGCCTATTGCAAAGGCTGCGCTTGGTGCGGTTGGTGTAAGTAAAACATCGCATTTTTTATAGGCATTCATAAAGTCATCACGAATAAGCCGGCGAACTTTTTGTGCCTGTATGTAATATGCATCGTAGTACCCAGCTGATAATACATATGTCCCAATCATAATCCGGCGCATGACCTCATCACCAAAGCCCTCAGCACGGGTTTTTTCGTATGTTTCCGTTATATCCTGGCCAGGAGCGCGGAGACCATATCGGACACCATCGTAGCGCGCCAAGTTTGATGACGCTTCGGCTGGTGCAATAATGTAATATGTAGGGAGTGCATATTTTGTATGGGGAAGTGAAACATCAACTACTTCTGCGCCTTCTTCCTCAAGCCACTCTTTTCCTTTTTCCCAAAGGTTTTCAATTTCTAAAGGCATGCCTTCAACTCTGTATTCTTTTGGGATCCCCACCTTTAAACCTTTCAAAGACCCGGTCAGGTTTTTTGAAAAGTCGGGAACTGCTTTGTCGACAGATGTGCTGTCTTTCGGGTCGAAACCAGACATGGATTGTAAAAGCAGTGCGGCGTCTTCGGTTGTACGTGCAAAAGCACCAGCTTGGTCCAGAGAGGATGAAAATGCAACAATGCCGAAACGTGAACAACGCCCATAAGTTGGCTTAATTCCAACAATACCACAAAAGCTTGCAGGTTGACGAATGGAGCCGCCTGTGTCTGTTCCTGTTGCTGCCATAACCATTCCGGACGCGACAGCAGCAGCAGAACCACCTGACGAACCACCGGGAACTAGCTGCGCATTATCACCTGTATTGCGCTTCCAAGGATTAATAACATTTCCAAAATAACTTGTTGTGTTTGATGAACCCATAGCAAATTCATCAAGATTAAGTTTGCCTGTAAATACGGCACCGTCATCCAGCAGTTTCTGGGTAACCGTAGATTCATATGGGGGTATAAAATTCTCAAGAATTTTACTTGCGGCGGTTGTGCGTATGTCTTTTGTGCAGAAAAGATCTTTTATTCCCAAGGGTATACCATCAAGCGCCTTCGCTTCGCCTTTGGCATATCTATCATCAGCCTGCTTGGCCTGCTGTCTAGCAAGGTCATGCGTTTCAGTTATAAACGCGTTTAAATCCTTATTGCTCTCAATCTTTGCAAGATGCGCGTCTGTAAGTTCAGATGCTTTAATTTCTTTTGATTTTAGTTTTTTCAGGGCGCTGCTGAGTGTCAGTTTTGTTAAATCGGTCATAATTTTGCTTTGTCTCTTAATTTTCGTTTTTTTCGAATGGCTTTATTCAACTACTTTGGAAATAACAAAATAGCCTTCTGCTGTTTCCGGTGCATTTTTTAATACGGCTTCTTGCTGGTCTCCGTCATTTACCTTGTCATCCCTTAAACGCAATTCATTATCTACGACGCTCGCTAATGGCTCAACACTCGAAGTATCAACTTCAGACAGGGTTTCTATGAATCCCATTATATTTCCAAGTTGCTCTACGAGCCTTTCTTCTTGGCTATCGTTAAGTTCGAGGCGTGCAAGGCGTGCCACTTTTTTTACAGTTTTACGATCCATATTATCTTGACCTTTTCTTTCATTCGTGGAAACGGTGTCTAACACATGAAATATAAGGTATAAAAGCAAATGTCCAGAATTGAAATAGATGAATTTATCAAAAACCTTAATAAAGACGCTGTTTTGTTGTGCCTTGATGTCGGAACCAAAACGATAGGGCTAGCGACTGGAAATCTCACCAGTTACACGGGCAGTTCTTTAAAAACCATCCGCCGAACTAAATTTTCTTTAGATTATAAAGCTTTAAATGATGTGATAGAAGATTTTAATATAACAGCGCTAGTTATTGGCTACCCACTAAATATGGATGGCACCGAAAACCGCCAATGTCAGTCAGTGCGTGATTTCGCAAGGGAGCTTGAAAATAGGGGGCTTAGGCTACCTTATTTGTTTTGGGACGAGCGATTATCCACAGACTCTGTGGATAGATATCTGGATGAATCTGTGAGTAAAAGGAAGGCCAAAGAAAAGGGCATAGTTGATGCTTTTGCGGCTCAACTAATTCTTGAGCGTGTTCTTAATGTTATTCAGGAAAAACATATCGCATAAGCTCGGATCCGTTTTCTTTCATCCATTTTTTTCCAGCCTTGTAATCATGGGACAAATCTTGACAGAGCGCCCAGAAGCTCTTCGAATGATCCATATGGTTTAAGTGTGCAACTTCATGTGCTACGACATAATCAATTGCCTCTAACGGTGCAAAGGCTAAGCGCCAGGAAAAACACAATTTTCCCTCATGAGAACAGCTGCCCCATCTCGTTTTGGTATCGGATGTTTTAACGCCTTTTATTTCTTTCCCTATAGTTGCAGCCTTTTCTTTAGACATTATATTAACTTTTCTTTTGAAGTCATTGATAATCCATCTTCTTAAACGGTTACCATATATTTCAGAAGCTGTTTTAATGGTTAAATTAGTATCATTTAAAGTAATTTCTTTAACCTTGAGGCTCTCTTCATATTTTACTTTAATTGTGATTTCCTGACCAAAATAAGGGAAGCTGCAGTTATCAGTTAAAATAATATCGGAGGGAAGGGACTCTAAACATCTGATAACCCATTCATAATTCTTGTCTATGAAGGACTGCGCCTTTGATAACGATGTGCCCTTTGGGACGGTGTACCTAATGGATTTTGATTTATTATCAAGACGTAAGGCTAATCTCTTCGCATTCTTGTTTAAGTTTATATGCACTCTCTCAGGCAGCTGAAGTGTGCTGTAGTTAATATTCTTATATTTAAGAAGTGAGAGCATTGTATGATTTGTTACCTGATTTTAAGAAAAAACAGGGTAGATTAAGCAATATTTCTTGTAAATGGAAATACTTTGCTTGAAGAAGCTTGATTTTGATTGTCGTTACAAAATCTGGCCCAGTCTTTCTGTCCATGCCCTTCTAAAAAATCCAGCCATTTAGGGTCAGTTCTAAAAAGTGTGCTTCTGTTCCAGTGTTTTTCACCTTTAAGCTCTATACGGTGTATGGTGTAGTCCGTGTCTTTTGATTGTTCTAATTTATCTAAAACATTCAATATTGAGCGATCAACTTTAAAGCTGTGTTTATTGAATGCGCCAAAAAGTGAGAAGCTTTCTTTATCAAAAGCACGCCCCGAATCCGGAACAGGGCATATAGCGAGAATACTGTCAAAATTGGCTCTTTTTAAAGTATCCATATGTGGATTACTGCTGTATCCACCATCATAATATAGTTCACCCTCAATCACATGCCCTTTGAGATCCGCCAGCGCACATGATGCTATAAGTGTGTCGTGATTTAAATCATTGCCGGTGAAAATAACTTCTTTATTATCTCGCGCTCGCAACGCATTAATAACAAGATCTGCAGGGCCTTTTTGTAGAGTTTTAAGGTCAGGAATATGTTTTTTCAATAGTGATTTAAGTGACCTTAATGTAGTGCCGGGAAATAAATGTTCAGGAGACATTATTTCATTCGCAATGCACCAGGCTCTGGGTAAGTTTGGAAAGCTGTCTTCTCTATTTAATGCAAATAAATTACCAATATTTGCAGATGAAGCGAAAGGATTTGCGTTGCGAATATCTTTCCAGAAATCATTCAGCCGTGCGATCGCCAGCTGAGGTCCACCTTCATTTAAAGCTGATGTAAGAAGTGCCCCATTAATTGCACCGGCACTTGTACCGGTAACACCTGTAATAATGACATCTCCGTTCTGTACTTCAGGTAGCGAAAGAAATTCAATTAATACTGATTTTGTATACTCACCGTAAGCACCGCCTCCAGGTAATACAAGTTGTACCCTGTGTGGTGTGTTGGATGCCTGCTCAGTTTTATTATTTTTATTCACGTCACCATAATGGCTTAGTGATTAAACAAAATCTATACGCGCCGCAGCAAATCCTTGATCAGCTTGCCTTAAGCAAGAATATTCTGCTCTTTATTTTCACTGTCAGTAACAGATTCTTGCTCTTTTTTGATTCCTTTGGCCTTTTTTTGCTCTTTAAGCCATCTTCTGACGGCGACTATACCATGCTTGTCCCTATCATAACGAGTAGGGGATTTGTCGGCATTTTTTTGAAGGTCACTTTCAGGAATAGGGTCAACATCTTTGTCAAACTTCCTTATAAAATGCCTGACGCGCGGCATAATTTCGTTTCTCCATCGACGGCCGTTAAAAATTCCGTAGTGACCGACTTCAAGTTGAAAGTGATTATATTGTTTTGATTGCGCAAGATTGTGACAAAGGTCGTGTGCTGCTGTCGTCTGTCCACGGGCAGATATATCGTCACGCTCACCCTCAATAGTAAGGAGTGCTGTGTGTTTTATATCTTGCGGTTTTACTGGATGCAGTTTGTCTGTTAAAGGATCTTTCCACTTCATTGTTCCACGCGGCAATGCATGTTTTTGAAAAACTATATCAACTGTTTGTAGGTAAAACTCTTTCGTTAAATCCATGACAGAAAGATATTCATCATAGAAACGTTTGTGTGACTCGGCTGAACTACCGTCACCTTGTACCAAATGCTTAAAGAAATTTAGATGTGAATCTATATGTTTGTCCAGATTCATTGACATGAATCCGCTAAGCTGCACAAATCCTGGGTAAACCTGCCTATGAGCGCCTGGATAATAAAATGGAACAGTCGAAATGACTGAATTTTCAAACCAGCTTAAAGGTCTGTCTTCTGCAAGTTGGGTAACCTCTGTCTTTGAAACCCTTGTATCAATAGGCCCGCCCATTAATGTCATGGATAAAGGTTGATTCGGATCATTGTCGCTTGCCATTAAAGACACAGCTGCCAATACAGGAACGGCAGGTTGGCATACGGCTATTACATGCGTATCTGGTCCTAAGACACTTAAAAATTCGCGTATATATAAAATGTAATCATCAAGATTGAAACGCCCATCTTTCAAAGGCACCTGACGGGCATCAATCCAATCAGTTATAAAAATGTCGTGATGAGGGAGAAGGGCTTTTACTGTGCCACGTAATAATGTGGCATAATGACCGGACATCGGGGCAACTATTAATACCTTTGGATCTTTTCTTTTGGTTTTGCGTTTGAAATGCAGCAGATTGCAAAAAGGTTTTTCGGCTATATTTTCTTCCTGTACGCTTATTTTTTTTCCGTCTATAATTGTTTCAGGCAGATTAAACTCAGGCTTACCAAAGCGTCTAGTCACTCTTTCAAATAATTCAGCACCGGCAGCCAACGTACGGGCAGGAGGTGTATAAGTCAGTGGATTAAATGGATTTTGGAGAGACTTCTGAAGGATTTCAGCGCCCAAACGCGCAGGCGCTAGCAAAGCATATTGGAGATCGTGAAGTTGATACAACATATAATTTTACCCTTTCAGGGTGATATTACTCAAAATCTATTATACACTAATACTAGATCATAAAAGTTAATTTTGCAGAGCAACATTAACATTTCTTAATATAACTTCCGGTTAGATATTTCAAGCCTTAGTGCTGGAGTGTCAGTAATCGCTGAAAACAGGAAAAGTTCATGGAAAATTTTATTCACGATTTTATAAGCGAGTTTTATGCCGTACTGTCAAACAGTTTTCCGGAGAGAGCCGGAATTTCAGTTATAGCTATTCTCCTCAGTCTTTTTATTGGGCTTTTCTTTGGCGTTGTGAAAGGAAGGGCCGTTCCTTATTACTGGACTTTGTTGGAAAAAATCTTTGGTCGTTTTGCAAATAAATCATTTAACCCTAACCGGAGTAGATCTTCACTGTCTTTCAGGGGGGCTTTACTAACATTTTTTGTCATTGGTATATCATTAGCAATAGGCAGTTTTTTTTCTTGGTTAAACAAATTTTTCCCTGCTTACCGCATACCAGAGATACTAGCGGTTTATTTATGCATATCAACAGGTGTGCAAATCTATATTTTAGAAGTTATTAGAAAAAACCTAAGCGAGGCAGGTTTGTCTAAAACCAGGGCTTTCTATTCACTCGCCGTAACCACTAGATATGATCTTAATAAAATGGATAATCATAGTATTGCCAGAAATGCGGCGTCTTTTTCGGTAATACTGTTTGAGCGCGCGCTTGTGATGCCTGTTATTTTTTACCTTATATTTGGTTTTATAGGTCTGTTTCTTTCGTCAGGCATTGCCGCCGTGGTCTGGTTTGCCGGCAGGGAAGGGCATGGAGGAGGCTTTCAGCTCCTTTCTGCCGGGTTTTTAAGAATAATGTCTCTATTATCAGTACCCGTTTCTATCGCACTCGTCTTTATATCTACAATTTTTACCCCGGGTGTAAGCATAGCTGGGGCTTTTAAAGGATTGTTTTCAAAAAGCGCGCCGCCTTATTTTGAAGGTGGTGTTTTATTAAGCATGGTGGCTTATGCTACAACACTGGTTTTTGGCGGAACTGTAAAAGATGTCACGGGAATCGCTATAAAACGTTCCTGGATTGGGCCAGACAAAGCATCTGCAAAGATAGATATTAATTCTCTCAGAAGCATACAGTACCTTATATTTACTTCGTTTCTATTAGTCGTTTTTTCTTTATTGCTTTTGATAGTCTTTAAAGGGTGAAATATTTACACTGAATATTCCATATAGAGCTTGACATGAGGGATGTGCGTCGTGTAACACTCCCTTCTAGAATTTTTACATTTAATAAGGAAGAGGAAAAGATCATGAGCCGTCGTTGTATGATCACTGGTAAAGGGCCGATGTCCGGTAACAATGTTTCACACGCACAGAATAAGACACGCCGTCGTTTTCTGCCAAACATTCAGGATACTAATCTTTACAGCGAAATTCTAAAACGCACTATTCGTGTTCGCGCATCTGCAGCAGGTCTTCGTACACTTGACCACAAAGGTGGCCTAGACCAGTTTCTGATGAATACACCGGTTACAAAACTTGACCCGGCACTTCGTCAATACAAAACGCAGATTTCCAAAGTTCAGGAAAGCGCATAAATTTCTAAATGCCGGCCTTTCTGGCCGGTAAATTTCTATGGCACGTAAAAAGCATAAAAAACTGCCGCCTGCGCCTGATGAATATCAGGGGGCTGATATTCAGTACCCAAATTTTTCTTTTGATATATATCATCGTGATGACAAGTCCCGCGCACGCCTTGGTCGATTAAACACTCCGCATGGTACAGTAGAAACACCTAACTTTATTGTTTGTGGTACGAAAGCTTCGGTAAAAGCATTGAATCCAATGCAGGTTAAAGAGGCTGGTGCTGATTTTATACTTGCCAATACTTACCATCTTATGATTCAGCCGGGGGCCGATACCGTACAAAAACTTGGTGGCTTACATAAAATGATGAACTGGAAAGGCCCGATGTTGACAGATAGCGGCGGTTTCCAAATATATTCAATGGGTGACGGTACAGACGCGGATGAAATTAAGGGGCGCAACTATAATTCAAAACGCGGTCGCTCTTTAACAAAAATTACAGAAGAGGGTGCTGCATTCCGCTCTTACAAAGATGGTAGTAAGCTCTTCCTTTCGCCGGAAAGTGCTATGGAGATACAACGGAAGCTTGGCCCTGATTTTGTTGTACAGCTTGATGAGTGCACAGCAATGCATGTTTCCGAACAATACACCGAAGACTCTATGCATATGAGCCATAGATGGGGGGACAGATCCTTAGAGGCTTTTAATAAATCCCATGATGGAACTCAGGCTATATACGGAGTTGTGCAGGGCGGTGTATTTCAAAACCTTAGAGAACAAAGTGCGGCATTCACTGCCACGAGACCTTTTTTTGGAACAGCGATAGGTGGGACTTTCGGAGGGAACTTCGATCAGTTTTTCGAGATTGTCTCATGGTGTATGCCTCATATAGCTCAGGATAGACCGGTGCATTTATTGGGAATTGGAACCTTCAAGGATATATTTGAATGTGTACGCCTTGGTATTGATACATTTGATTGTGTTTCTCCAACACGTATTGCAAGGCACGGTTGGGCTTTGATGAAAGGTGCGCCAGGCGAGCGCCTGAACTTGAGAAATGCAAAATACGCACATGACCAAGATCCTATCTGGCCGGAACTCGGTATACCCTGTTCGTCACAATTTTCAAAAGGATATATACATCATCTTTTTAAGGCTAATGAAAGTCTTGGAGGACAGCTACTTGCACAGCATAATATTGCTGTCATGGCCCACTTGATGCGGGAGATACGAAAAGCCATAAAAGAAAATACGCTTGATGAGTTGCAAAAAGAATGGGTTATTGAATAAAAGTTAGTTGGCTTTTTTTACAGTTGCGCTTGCCCTAACCTATAAAAATTTCGTATAAGTAATTCATACTTAAAGAGTAACGAACGCGCGCATATGTCTGATTTTCATAGATTAAAAAATTTAGTGGTCCGATGCTTGTCTGACTATTCTATTTGGGCAATGAGGGTTTCAGTAGAAGGTGGTGATGTAGAGAAATCCATGCCAACTAAAACCTACCAAAGGCTAATAAACGCTCCGGATATGAGGTCCTCCGAGCTTTTAACAAGTGGTGAAAACATCTCAAGGGCATACACACGCTTATTTTCGGAGGCCAGCGGTCAAGATAATAAAACCGCTTTTGTTGAAGCTTTTGAAGTTTTTATATCAGAGGTTGCGGCGCTTTATTCATTAATTGAAAAACCGTCAAAGGTGGATGCTGAAAGCGAGCTTAAATCCTTTGAAGAACTTCAAAAAGATTTTGATAGAGAAATGGAAAGATTAAGGCGGCATGGTAGTGAATTTTCACTTACCCTTATTTCCATGGAAGGTATTAAAGAGAAAGAAATCTATGAAGAGCTTTTCAATTGTCTTGTTTCTAACATGCGTGCTTTTGATGAGGTGTATAGCTTGCCTGGGAAGGGTGTAATGTTCTCACTTAAGCAAACAGACAGGAACGGCGCATTAAAGTTCATAAAAAGGAGCCAGAATTCATTTGATAAGATTTCCCAACAAAAATATGGCAAGGTTGCGGGCTTTAACAGCATAATTGCAACGCCTATACCGGGCGAGAAGTTAGGCGACTTAGTTAATGACATGACAAATGATTTGAAAAAATGCGATCAGGAAGAGGTGAATGAGATCGTATTTAGAAAAGAGATTTCACCTTTACAAAAATACTTACAGAGCGAGGAAGGTAACTAAATGCACCAAAATGATAAATTTCCATCACTTTATATTGTGGACCATCCACTGGTTCTTGACTGTCTTACGAGATTGCGTGATGTGAATTGTGATAAAAGAATGTTCCGCGCCTGTCTTCATGATATCTCTCTTCTTATGACTTATGAGATATCCTCTGATCTTGATATCAAAGATGTAAACATGACAACACCTTTGACGGAAATGACTGGTAAACGTTTGGCAAGACCTCCGGTTATAATTCCAATATTACGTGCAGCGCTAGGTATGACAAGCGGTGTAGAGGCATTGATACCGTCAGCGGCAACTGGTCATATAGGTGTTTACCGCGATGAAGAGACTAAAAAACCTGTTGAATACCTGGTTAAACTTCCGGAAGTTGATGACAGGGATATTTATATGGTTGATCCAATGCTTGCGACGGGGAATTCTGCCGTTTATGCAATGTCCATTCTTGAAAAACATGGGTGTGATCCCAAGCGTGTAAAATTTATGGGTTTGATCGCAGCTCCCGAGGGCGTAGAAACTTTCTCGAATGCATATCCGGACACTAAACTTTATTTTGCTGCGCTTGACTCCCATCTTAATGAAAAGGCCTATATTGTGCCAGGTTTAGGTGATGCTGGAGACAGATTGTTCGGCACAACCTAAAAATAAAACTTAATATATTGCTTTAAGAAAACACGCTAAGAGTGGAAAACATAGATCATAAATTATTGTTTAATTCCATGCCTGTACCGCGCTTTATTGTAAAGCCGGATGAGGATGGGCACTATGTTATCAAAGAAATTAATGCTCGTGCTTTAGAATATTTTAGTCGCCGAAGAGAGCATATAATCGGCAAACCTATTGTTGATTTCATGGATAGCGAAAATGCCAGGCATTTTGAGCAAGCTTTCGAAGTTTGTATGAAACAAAAAGTTCCTGTCACAATCCAAGCGTTGCCGAGCTTTCCTGGCGGTGTAAGGGTATACGGTTTTTGGATTAACCCAATTTTAGATATTTCCGGGAATGCTGTTTTAATTGATGTTATGGCGCAACCAGATACCGCCGATGACTCTATACTCCAACGCGAGCGCGATGATGCAATATCATTATTAACCTCCATATTTGATGTTTCCGAAGTAAGCATCGTTGTAACCGATCACCACAGGCGCATTGTACGTGTAAATGACAGCTTTGTACGCGCCTTTGGCTGGAAAAGGGATGATGTAATTGGTGAGGACTTTTCATTTTTGATAGCGCCAGAAGAACAAGAAGTCGCTATTCGCAATCATGATCGCATGATGGAAAGTGGTATGAGGTCGTCAGGTGAGATGAAAATGTTAAGGAAAGATGGTGCTGTAGCCAATGCACTTTTTACAACGGCAACATTAGAACTTTCCCAACGACGCCGCTTTCAGGTTGCGACTATTATGGACATTACGTTAAGGAAACAAATGGAAGTTTCTTTGCGTATGGCCAAGGAGAGGGCTGATGCTGCTAATAATGCGAAATCAAGCTTCCTTGCAAATATGAGTCATGAACTGCGTACGCCTCTGAACGCCATTATCGGGTTCTCAGAAATAATGATGAATGAAACCTTCGGGGCTCTCGGAAGTCCCAAGTATAGTGAATATTTGGGCGATATACATCTGAGTGCACGGCATTTATTGGAAATCATAAATGAAGTACTTGATATGTCCAAGATTGAAGCGGGTAAAGTTGATCTTGATGAGCAACCATATAACATCAGGGATCTTATTGTATCCGTTACACGCATGATGACGTCCAGGGCCTTTACAAGTAAGGTTGAAATGATTTCCGATGTGCCTGATGATTTACCGGGATTAAAATCTGACCCTCGGTTGATAAGGCAGGTTCTTATAAATCTTGTAAGTAATGCTATTAAATTTTCAAAAGAGGGGGGTAAAATCCACATAAAATCCTTTATGAAAAATGATGGTGATATGATAATTTCTGTACAGGATGAGGGGATTGGTATTCCGAAAGACAAGATAAAAGATGCGCTTGAGCCTTTTGGTCAGATTACAGATTCACAACATGCGCGAGAGCAGCAGGGAACCGGGTTGGGGTTGCCGTTAGCAAAAGCAATGATAGAGCTACATGGCGGAACTTTGTCGCTGGAATCGGATGTTGGTCAAGGCACAAAGGTTATTATCACACTACCTGAAAGACGTGTTGTCCCGCTGGAACAATTGACAGTTAATACCAGTAAAAACAAACAAAGTATTGCCGAGAAGGATGATACTGATGACTAATCTCGAAAAAGAATGCGTAAAAGCGGGTCTGAAAATGACAGGTCAGCGGAAAATTATACTTAATGTTCTCAGCCAGTCAGAAGACCACCCGTCTGTAGAAGAAATATATGAACGGTCTAAGGAGATAGATTCCTCTATTTCCATGGCTACTGTCTATAGAACTATAGGCCTCCTGCATGAGCTTGATTTAGTTATTAGACATGATTTCAAGGAAAGTTTTGCCCGTTATGAGCTAAACCACAAGGATCACTATCATCTAATCGATATGGAAACTGGCAAGGTTATTGAATTCGAAAGCGAAGAGATAGAGCGTCTTAAGGAAAAGATAGCTGAAGAACTAGGTTACGAAGTTGTAGATTACAGGCTAGAGCTTTACGGAAAGCGGAAATCTTAAAATAATGGATGACCGATTGCCGGCACATGTCTGGATTGAAGCAGAGATATCAAAATGCCAAGCTAAAGGCTTAAGCGTCTATTATATCAACAAAGGATCTCTTACCGGAGGTACCTTACTCCTCAAAATCAACGGCTTGGGCAACGGCTTCAGAATATTGACACAAATACGTGATCTTGATGGGAATCTTTCTTGGATGGATGCTTTGGGAGAAGGTGATCTGGAAGAGCGCGAGATAGATAGGTATATATCTCGGTCAATAGAAAGAGACCCTGATATATGGGCTATTGAGATTGAGGATAAAACCTTAAAAAATCCTTTTGAAGAGAATAAGGGAGATGAATATGAGTGACAGCAAATCCACACCCCTAATGGATGCACCGGATAAGGTAAAGTGGGAAGCTGCTTTCAGGGCCACATTGCTTGCTTCCACTACCCAGCGTCTTTATAATCTAATTGGCACGGCGGACCAGAAGGCCCAAGTCCTTATTCTTCTTAACTCTATTATAGTTCCTATTGCCTTTTCAGCCCTTTCACGTCACGAATTGGAAAAAGTAGCTATACTGGCCATATGCACTGCCATTTATTCAATACTGATGTCAATTTTTTCGATATATCCTAAACGAAGAAGAGGGCATAAACCTGACGGTACACGAAACTTGTTGCATTTCGGTGATATTGGGCGCATGTCTGAAAAAGAGTATCTGGAAGCCTTTCAACCTATCTTTAACGACCCCCCAAGGTTTGCTGAAGAAGCTGTCAAAGATTTGCACGATATTAGCAGGCGCATACTTCTGCCAAAATTTTTCTGGTTAAAACTAGCATATATAGGTTTTTTTCTTGGTAATTTCTGTGCAGTTATATTAGCCCTATACACAATACTTGATTAAAAAGGCATAAAATGACGCTTGAGAACGTAATTAAAAAGAGAAGAACTTTTGCCATCATCTCACACCCTGATGCTGGTAAAACGACACTGACTGAAAAGCTGCTACTTTTCGGTGGTGCCATCCAATTGGCTGGTGAAGTGAAGGCCAAAGGGGACAGGCGTCGTGCGCGCTCAGACTGGATGAAGGTCGAGCAGGAACGCGGTATTTCCGTTGCGTCATCTGTCATGACGTTCGAGTATGATGATATTACCTTCAACCTTCTTGATACGCCCGGCCACGAAGACTTTAGTGAAGATACATACAGAACGCTGACTGCAGTGGATAGCGCGATCATGGTCCTGGATTCCGCCAAAGGTATTGAGGCACAGACCTTAAAACTTTTTGAGGTATGTAGGCTTAGAAACATTCCAATCATTACATTTGTTAATAAAATGGACCGTGATGGTCAGGATGTTTTCACGCTTATGGATGAAATTGAGCAAAAACTGGCTTTAGAAGTCGTTCCAGCAAGCTGGCCCATTGGTATGGGGCGTGACTTTAAAGGCTGTTACGACCTGTTCAACGATGACCTTATATTGTTTGATCGTGGAAAAGGCGACAAATTGACTGAAGGTATTGACTGCTCCGGTCTCGATGATCCAAAACTTGAGAAACATTTGCCCGCAGAGCAGCTTGAGCAATTACGCGAAAATGCCGAAATGGTAAGAGAGTTATGTCCTGACTTCGACCGTAAGTCTTATTTGGAAGGTCATTTGACGCCGGTTTATTTTGGAAGTGCCATTAATAATTTTGGCGTACGTGAACTTCTAAACGGATTAAAGAGCTTTGCACCAAGCCCCAGAGCTCAGAAAACCGAGGAACGCGAAATAGAGCCGGATGAAAAAAAGGTTACAGGTTTTGTGTTTAAAATTCAGGCTAATATGGACCCCAAACACAGAGATAGAATAGCCTTTACACGTATTTGTAGTGGTGTTTTTAAGCGCGGGATGAAGTTAAAACATACACGTACGGATAAAATGCTGACCATGCACTCACCACAGCTTTTCCTGGCTCAAGACAGGGAAATGGCGGAAGAGGCTTACCCAGGTGATATTATAGGTCTTCCTAACCATGGTAACTTGCGTATTGGCGATGTTTTGACCGAGGGAGAAAAGCTGACATTCACTGGTATACCGTCGTTCGCACCTGAATTTATGCAACGTGTTATGCCTGATGACCCCATGAAGGCGAAACATCTTGGCGCTGCTCTCCAGCAACTGGCCGAGGAAGGGGTTGCCCGGGTTTTCAAACCTTTAATGGATTCTCACTGGGTT
>NZVS01000004.1 GCA_002701555.1 Alphaproteobacteria bacterium
AAGAAGAAAATTTAAAAAATCCTCGAGCACGCTCGGCAAAATTAAGGTATGCTATAAAAACGCACCGAAGCGAAAATGCTAAAATGGAGGTGTCTGGTCGATGAAAATGGGGCGTTTCTCATTTATTCTGCTTGTGTCAGCAATTTTAATTTCCGGGTCACTACTTTTCTCGGTGTCTCAACGTGTCCAGTCCACAGAAAGGGAGATCGGGCATTTAAGGGAAAAGCTTTCACAGGAAAATGAATCTTTGCGCGTATTGCGCGCTGAATGGGCGTATCTGAATCGCCCGGACCGTTTGGAGGCAATGGCGGTAAATGGTGTTTTGCCATCTGCAAATACTCCCGCCCGCTTGCAGAAAAAAATTACTTTCAATCTTGGGGTCATCCCGACTCCGTCCAGAAAACCGTCCGGTTATCTGGCTTCTCCTGGAATTTACTCCGTTACAAATACACCTGACTTATCTGTTGAAGCTATCCAGCCTGTCAAACCTGAGATCACTTCAACTAGTTTAGGTGAAAAGTCCTTTGATTCTCTTTTGGATAATCTAGGGGAGGGTAACAGATGAAGCGCCACCCTCTTCACAGACTCTCTTTGAGCATAATGGGTAATCGTAGTTCCGCGCTGGAAAATGCACGGGCTAGGCTGGTGATTTTGAGCGCCGCTTTTGTTCTCGCCTATCTGGTGGTTGCGGTACGTCTTTTTGATTTGATGATTTTGCAAGGGTTTTTTCTTCAAACTGATCTGGAAGAAAAAATCAGTGCCTATCAATCTGCTCCAACACATAGTGAGCGTCGAGCTGATATATTGGATAGGAATGATGTTTTGCTGGCCACATCACTGAAAACGTCTTCCCTGTACGCCGACCCTAAGCTTGTGGTTGATCCGGTTGGGACGGCAAAGAAATTGTCAGAGATTTTCCCTGATGAAAGTTATGATGTATTGCTTCAAAAGCTCCAGAAGAAAGGGCGCTTTGTCTGGTTAAAAAGAAATCTTGTTCCTGATGATCAGTCTGAAATTATGAAAATAGGAGATCCCGGGCTTGCCTTCCGCGAAGAATATAAGCGTGTTTATCCGCAAGGTGAATTAGCTGCGCATCTGGTTGGATACGCCACGCAAGACAATAAAGGTATGGCGGGGCTCGAGCGAGGCTTTGATAGCTTGCTTACAAAAATTCCCGAAGACTCCCTTCGTTTGACCTTGGATATCAGGGTGCAGCACGCTCTTAGGCAAGAAATTGCCGCTACTATTGATAAGTTTTCTGCCAAGGCGGGTACAGGAATTATAATGGACATTCACAGCGGCGAAGTTCTTGCCATGACTTCACTGCCGGATTTCGATCCGCATTTGAATACAATGCCTAATGATCAGCAACTTTTTAACCGTGCAACACTTGGTGTGTATGAACTGGGTTCTGTTTTTAAGATTTTTACAACTGCGGCTCTTCTGGAAAAAGATGAAAATGCTCTAAGCCAGACATTTGATGCACGAGAGCCATTAAAACGTGGCCGTTTCACGATTAAAGATTATCACGCCGAAAAAAGGATTATGACTGTACCTGAGGTCTTCATGGTTTCTTCAAATATAGGAACTGCCCTTATGGGGGAAGAACTTGGTACTGAAAACATGAAAACCTTCTATAAGAAACTTGGCCTTTTTGATAAGCCGGATATTGCTTTGAAAGAGGTCGGGTCGCCATTGTATCCCAGACCTTGGCGCGATATAAATACTTTGACGGCCTCATATGGTCACGGTGTGGCAGTATCGCCTATGCAGCTTATTACCGCCGTTTCAAGTGTCTCAAATGGTGGCTATAAACTGAAGCCAAGTTTTGTACTTAATGATGATGCTGTAGATACAAAAAACGAAAAGATTTTTGAAAGGCTTGTTTCTGAGGAAACATCCAAAGTCATGCGCGGGCTCTTAAGGTTGGTTGTTACCGATGGAACAGGGAAAAATGCGGAAGTTGAAGGCTACGAAGTAGGCGGTAAAACAGGTACAGCAGAAAAGCCTGGTTTAAAAGGTTATGATAAAGATAAGCTTATCTCCTCATTTGTCGGGGTTTTCCCAGCCTCCAGCCCTGAATACGCAATATTTGTGGTAATTGATGAGCCTAACGGTATTAAAGAAAGTTATGGATATGCAACAGCAGGATGGACCGCGGCTCCCACAGCAGGACGGGTCATTCAGCGCATGGCAACAATTCTGGGCATGCCACCAGTTGAAAAAACAGTAGAGTCGGTGGAAAAGCTGCTCGTATCACAAGAAGAGGGGCAGGGCTTATGATTAAGAAGTTATCGGATTTGACCGGATTAGAGCATCATAAAAATCCAGAGATTAACGGAATAACATGCGATAGCCGTAAGGTAGAGCCCGGTTTTTTATTTGCGGCTCTTCCGGGAACTGAGGTTAACGGCGCAGATTATATCAACCATGCTGTTGAGCGCGGTGCAAGTGCAGTGCTATGCAAAAAAGGTGTTAATTTAAGTCTGGAAAAAGATGTAGCCCTTATCCAAGTTGACCGTCCCCGTAAAGCATATGCCAAAATGGCGGCGCAATTCTTCGGGGCTTATCCAGAGCGAATTTATGCGGTAACGGGTACAAGCGGTAAAAGCTCTGTAGTATGGTTTGTGAGGCAACTACTACAGGCGTTGGACATAAAGGCGGCAAGCATAGGAACCATGGGTGCGTTTGGTCCGGGCTTTTTCGAAAAAGGCTCTCTTACAAGTCCTGATCCGGTCAAGTTACATAGAACAATTCAAAAGGTGATGGACGAAGCCGGCGTTACCGATGTTGCTTTGGAGGCATCCAGTCATGGGCTTGACCAGTATCGCCTTGATGGGTTGAAAGTTGACATAGCAGCCTTTACCAATTTTTCACACGAGCATTTGGACTATCACGAAACATTAGAAGCCTATCTTGATGCTAAAAAAAGGCTGTTTGACGAGCTTATTTCGCGCAGAGGTGTGGCAGTCTTAAACGCCGATGTACCGGAATACGAGGAACTTCATAATATTGTGGCGGGAAAAGGCAAACGGGTTTTGTCTTATGGTCATCACGGTAGTGACCTAACCATTTTAACAGAAGAGGCTACAAAGGACGGCTGTTCACTCGTTGTACAGTGTGACGGCGAGGGTTATGATTTAAATCTCAAGCTTTTTGGTCTTTTCCAGTCCATGAATGTTTTATGCGCAATAGGCATGATAGTTGCGGCTCACCCTGACATTGAGAAAGCTAGGCTGTTTGATGCGGCTTCTACTTTAAAAGCGGTTCCGGGTCGTATGGAGGCATTTTCAGGTCATCCGAAAGGGGCCAAAGTCTTTGTTGATTACGCGCACAAGCCCAACGCGCTTGAAACAGTTCTAAAAGAAGTAAGAAACCACACTAAAGGTAACGTTCATGTTGTTTTTGGATGTGGTGGTGACCGCGATAAAATGAAACGTGGACAGATGGGGAAACTTGCCTCCCAGCTGGCTGATTACGTGGTTATAACCGATGACAACCCGCGCAGTGAAAACCCTGCAGATATCCGTTCTGCTATTCATGCGCAAGTTCCCGATGCCGAAAATATCGGTAATCGACGCGAAGCAATCCGCTTTGCACTTTCCCGCCTCGCGCCCGAAGACAGTCTGATTATTGCAGGCAAAGGCCATGAAACTGGCCAGCTGGTCGGCGCAACCCTTCACCCTTTTGATGATCGTGACGTTGCACGAGAAGAAATTAAAGCATTGGAGCAAACTGCATGACGCACCCTGAAAAAGCCCCGTCTTCTACCCTTTGGACATCCTCCGAGGCCGAAAAGGTTACGGGTGGTAAATCCACATCTGACTGGTTTGCGACCGGTGTATCCATTGATACAAGAACTTTGAAACAAGGCGATCTGTTTATCGCACTTGAAGGCGATAATGGTAATGGCCATGATTATTTGGCGCAGGCCTTTGAAAAAGGAGCTTCTGCTGCAGTGGTTAGCCAGATTGCAGGTGACCAGGATAAAAATTTACCATTGCTGGTTGTAAACGATACGTTCAAAGCCATGCAAGATCTGGGGCAAGGTGCGCGTGACAGAACAGCGGCAAAGGTTATTGCTGTAACAGGAAGTGTCGGGAAAACCGGTACAAAGGAAATGCTGGCAGCAGCGTTTGGTAAGTATGGACAAACCCATGCGGCTATAAAAAGCTACAATAACCACTGGGGTGTGCCCTTAACCCTTTCCAATATGCATGCCGGTACCGATTTCGGTATTTTCGAAGTTGGCATGAACCACCCAGGTGAAATCACCCCATTAAGTGAACAGGTAAAGCCTGATATCGCAATCATTACAACCGTGGCTCCTGTGCACGTAGAGCATTTTGAAAACGGGCTGGAAGGTATTGCCGATGCCAAGGCTGAAATATTTGATGGGTTGAAATCCGGTGGCAAGACGTTGTTAAACATTGATAACGAGATGTTTGATCGTTTAAGTCATAAGGCATCTGATAAAAATATCGGGGTTGTTACTTTTGGAAAATCAGAAAAAGCCGACATACGTCTTCTTGAATGTCTCGTTGCATCAAATGGAACGCGTGTAAAAGCCGATGTTATGGGGCAGATAGTATCTTATACTTTAAGTTGGAGTGGCGAGCATATTGCTATGAATTCCCTTGCAGTATTAGGAGCAGCTAAGCTGGCGGGCTGTGATGTTAAAAAAGCCGCTCAGGCTCTTGAAAATCTTACACCGCCTTCGGGAAGAGGAGCAAGAGAGTATCTGGATATTGGTGATAAGGACAATCCGGTGACACTTATCGACGAATCTTACAATGCGTCACCAACGGCCATGAAAGCGGCCTTCAAAGTATTGGCGCTTATTGATCCCGGACGTGGAGGGCGCAGAATTGCAATATTAGGGGACATGCTTGAACTGGGAAAAGATGCTCCTACACATCACGCAGACCTTTCCATGCCTCTGAGGGCCGCCAATGTTGATCTTGTTTATACATGCGGTAAAAACATGAAGAACCTTTTTGACGCTGTTCCTGAACAAAACAGGGGGGCGCATAAAGATACGAGTATGGAGCTGGCCGAAATCGTGCCCGATGTTTTAGTGCCGGGAGATGTTGTCATGGTAAAAGGCTCACTTGGCAGTAAAATGAATGTCGTTATCGAAACTTTGCGCGCCCTTCCTGGAAAAATATCCCAAGATAAAACGAAGAAAGTCTAATATAATATGCTTTACAATCTGCTTGTTCCTTTTGCTGATGAATTTACCGCACTAAACCTTTTCAGATACCTGACTTTCAGAACAGGCGGCGCAGTACTCACTGCTTTCATCCTGTCCCTTGTAATTGGTCCAAAACTGATCAGATGGCTTAAATCTAAGCAAAAAGAGGGACAGCCTATTCGGGAGGACGGACCTGAGTCTCACTTTAAAAAAGCAGGGACACCGACGATGGGCGGGTTCATGATACTCGCCTCTGTAACCGTGTCGACCCTGTTGTGGTCGGATCTGACCAATATGTTCGTATGGTACGCTCTGATAGTTATGGTTGGGTTCGGGTGCATTGGTTTTGCCGATGATTTTGCTAAACTGACCACAAAATCAGTAGATGGTGTCAGTGCAAGGACGCGCATCTTAATCCAGATTTTTATCGTTGCGCTTGTGACTATCGGTATTAATTATACTTTGCCAAATACATTGGAGGGGAAAATTGCCATTCCGTTTTTCAAAGACTTGTATCTGGATCTTGGTTGGCTCTTCGGAGGATGGGCCTTGTTGGTGGTAATTGGTTCTGCCAACGCTGTTAACCTAACAGATGGTCTGGATGGGCTGGCTATTGTGCCAATTGGAATTGTTGCAGCATGTTTTGGCTTAATCGCCTATTTGGTGGGTAATGCTGTTTTCTCTCAATATTTACAAATTTCTTATGTTCCGGGAACAGGTGAGCTGGCTGTTATATGTGGCGCTCTTGTTGGGGCAGCAATGGGCTTTTTATGGTTTAATGCGCCTCCGGCACAGGTCTTTATGGGCGATACAGGGTCTCTTTCAATGGGTGGCTTACTTGGAACAATTGCCCTTATTACGAAGCATGAGCTGGTTCTGGCGATTGTTGGTGGTCTATTCGTCATGGAAACTCTTTCTGTTATTTTGCAGGTGGCCTCTTATAAGATTAGGGGGAAACGTATCTTTAAGATGGCGCCCATACACCACCATTTTGAAAAGAGTGGCTGGTCCGAACCTACAGTTGTGATGAGATTTTGGATTATTGCAGTTGTTTTTGCATTGATTGGTCTTTCATCTTTGAAATTACGCTGATTTAAGGAATTAGTTTGAGAATATGAAGTTACTTTCGCGAACAGATAGATCCCTCATAGGGCAGTGGCTTTGGACTGTTGACAAAGGAATGCTTTTTCTCATCGGAGGGTTGATATTATATGGCCTCGTTTTGGTTGCGGGAGCTTCACCTTCAGTCGCTTTGAGAATTGGACTGACAGAAAACCATTTTCTGATCAGGCACGTAATTGTGCTTGTACCTGCCATTATATTGATGACCATTGTGTCAATGCTGACACCCCGAAACCTGTGGCGTTTATCAACCTTGATTTTTCTTGGTGGAATTTTTGCGATGCTGTTGGTGCCTTTTATAGGAATGGACATCAAAGGGGCACAAAGATGGATTCATTTGTTTGGCTTTTCGTTACAACCAAGTGAAATGGTAAAGCCGGCCTTTGCTGTTGTTGCGGCGTGGCTTATGGCGCGGCAGAAAGAGCGTTCTGATTTTGCGGGTGATTTTTATGCGGCGGGTCTATATGCGATTTTCGTGGCTCTACTGTTAATGCAACCTGATTTTGGAATGACCATGGTTGTGACATGCATTTTTGCGGTCCAGATTTTCCTGGCTGGCCTGCGCTTTCGCTATCTTGTCATTGTCTTTCTTGCCGGGCTTGGGTTGCTTATCTCTGCCTATTATGGATTTGACCATGTACAAAGCCGTATTGACCGCTTTCTAAACCCAGAAGCAGGCTCTACATACCAGGTTGATAAGTCTATGGAATCATTTCGAAATGGTGGTGTTTTTGGCACAGGCCCCGGTCAAGGTTCGGTAAAACTCAATTTACCCGACGCGCATGCAGATTTCATATTTGCCGTATCTGGTGAAGAGTTGGGATTTGTTTTGACAATAATACTGGCAGGACTGTTTTTATTTATACTCTTGAGAGGTTTTAACCATCTTATGGAATCAGAGGATATGTTCTCAATCCTGGCCTGCGGTGGGCTTCTCGCCATGATCGGGTTGCAGGCTCTGGTCCATATGGGATCATCCCTCCATTTGTTGCCAGCAAAAGGTATGACGCTACCCTTTATCAGCTATGGGGGAACTTCCTTATTGTCTATTGGATTTACCTTTGGTGCTGTGCTATCCCTAACAAGACATAAAATGCGCAGTGGAATCGTTAAGAATAAACGACACAAAAGGATAAAAAGCAGGCCATGAGCGATAAAGACAACACTAAAATTCTGCTTAGTAGCGGAGGCACAGGCGGACATGTTTTTCCAGCGATTGCTTTGGCAAGTGATCTCATGTCACGTGGTTTCGAGGTTCATTTCGCAACAGATACGCGTGGTCAAAGTTATCTAAAAAACCAAAGTGGGCTGGAATATACAGTTCTTCCTTCAGCTGCTCTTGGCGCAGGTGTCGGGAGAAAACTTATGTCGGTTTTCAACATGGGGCGCGGCTATCTTGCAGCTAAAAAGCTTTTAAAAAAATTCCAACCTGACATAGTTGTCGGTTTCGGTGGATATCCCTCTGTTCCGGCTGTGTTAGCCGCCCAGCGCGCGAAAATTCCTACAGTATTACATGAGCAAAATGCCATATTAGGAAAGGCCAATCTTTATCTGGCACCTAAAGCACAGCGAATAGCTTTGTCGCTTCCGGGGGGGAAGGGTCTTGAAGACATAGATCTTATCCGGGCAGTACATACAGGAAACCCTGTAAGACCTGAAATTTCTAATCTTTATACAAAGCCTTATCCAACTTTACAGCATGACGGGCCATTACATGTCCTTGTTTTTGGCGGCTCCCAAGGTGCAAGTATTTTCAGCGAAGTGCTTCCAGAAGCTTTGCGTCTTTTGCCGGAGACTTATCGCTCCCGAATACGAATAGTTCAGCAATGCCGTACCGAAGAAGAAATTGGGAAGTTGCAAAAGATTTACAGTGAAATGAATATCCCCTCAGAATGCGCTTTGTTCTTTAATGATATGCCGGAAAGACTGGCATCCACTCATCTTGTTATTGCGCGGTCCGGTGCAAGCACAGTCGCCGAATTAAGTACTGCTGGCCGTCCTGCTATATTTGTGCCCTATCCGCATCATGCTGACCAACAGCAAATGCGAAATGCCGAGGCAGTTGCAGAAAAAGGCGGTGCATGGGTTATGCCTGAAAGCGGGTTCACTGCGCAGGCACTAGCAACCAGACTGGAAACTTTCCTTCAACACCCTGAAACACTTTTTAAAGCAGCAGAAGGCACGCGTGATGCAGCAAGACCTGATGCAGCAAGAAAGCTGGGCAATCTGGTAACTGCAATTGCCCTTGGTTGGAATTAATTAAAGGCCGCTCCAAAAATAACAGTTGCCTGATCTTCAATTTTTTCAAAAGTAATTTGACGTTTGTCGGAGTTCTGACTGACTGCTGCAAAAAAGGATGCATTTACACTAGATTGTGAATGACCGTATTTATCGATTTCTTGCATGATGGCTTGGGCGCTCTCGCTATGACCTGAAGATGCAAGACCGAATGAAAAGGGAAAATCGTCTCCCGGCTGAACTGCAAAAGCAAAGCTGTCTTTTGGTCTGGCTGCCATATGGGCAGAAATATCGGCTACTGTGTCATCTATGCGTTTTTGGTACCGCTGTTCAATTTCTTCGGGATGTTTCAGATACTCATAACCTCCCAATTTTTCAGAATGTAGAAGTGGGTCTTCTGTGACATCAGGCATGGTATTCTCCTTACAAAATTATATACAAAGTA
>NZVS01000005.1 GCA_002701555.1 Alphaproteobacteria bacterium
AGACAGAACAAAGATTCGGTGACCTTTACCCGCCCATTATTCCCTTTTCCAGCGGATTTTTAAGCGTCGACGATACGCACACACTTTATTGGGAACAGTGCGGTAATCCTGAAGGCGTCCCTGTCCTTGTCCTCCACGGTGGTCCTGGTGCAGGTGTGACCTCTGCACATAGACGTTTCTTTGACCCTGAACATTACCGAATAATTCTTTTTGACCAACGCGGTTCAGGTCGCTCCACACCGTTGGGCGAAATAAAAAATAACACCAAGGAACACCTTGTTTCAGATATAGAGGCATTGAGAAAATATTTAAAAATCAAAAGATGGCATATTTTTGGAGGATCATGGGGTGCGACATTAGCTTTGTTGTATGGAATCGCACATCCTAAAAGATGTATAAGCTTTATTCTAAGGGCTATATTTCTTCTTCAAAAAGAGGAAATAGACTGGTTTCTTTATGGGATAAAGAATATTTTCCCTGAAAATTGGGAACATTTCTCACATTACATCCCTGAACGCGAGCGTAGCGATCTTCTAGGAGCCTATTATAAAAGGCTAAATAGCAATAATCCAAAAATTCGCACTGAAGCTGGTTTGAATTGGTCAACATATGAAAGTTCGTGTTTATCTTTCTATCCAAAGATTCAAACGCCTTCACACAGGGATGAAGAAGATATTGCCTATGCAACGTCATTAATAGAAGCACATTATTTTAAGAACGAGATTATTCCTGAGAAAGACAATATTCTGAAAAAAATATCAGTATTGAAGAAGATACCGTGTTCTATAATACAAGGTCGCTATGACATCATATGTCCTGTTTCCACTGCTTATAATCTTCATAAAGCCTGGCCCGAAGCTGACTACATAATCGTGCCTGATGGCGGACATTCAGCTCTGGACATTCAAGTCTGTCGCAGGTTAGTAAAAGCAACTGAGCACGCAAAACTTCTAACGTAGAAAGAGTTTATTATATGGATTTCCGCTTACTATCAGAACTACCGGATAACCTTGCCGGAAAATTTATATTGTTACGTGCCGATCTTAATGTCCCTGTTCAAAAAGGTGATGTAACTGATTACACGCGTATTGACCGCCTGAAACCCAGCATCAATTTTCTAACATCCCGAAACGCACGTGTAATAGTTCTTTCACATTTTGGACGCCCGAAAGGACAGCCAAATCCTGAATATTCTCTTTCCTTTCTTGCACCAGTCTTGCAGGAAAGATGGTCAGTAAGCGTTGCCTTCAGCAAGGATTGCTGTGGTGAATTGGCTAAAGAAGGCAAGTCGTCAATGAATGACGGTGATGTTTTATTACTTGAAAACACGAGATTCCATAAAGGCGAAACTGAGAATAATCCAGATTTTTCCAAAAAGCTGTCTCAACTTGGTGACTATTTTGTAAATGATGCTTTTTCCGCCGCACACAGGGCACATGCCTCAACTGTGGGAGTAACGCAGTTTCTACCAGCTTATGCAGGTTGCCTTATGGAAGCGGAACTGGAAGCACTTAACAAAGCCTTGGAGAACCCTGTTCATCCTGTAACAGCCGTTGTGGGGGGGGCAAAAATATCAACCAAGCTCGAATTACTTGAAACCCTTATCACCAAAGTCGACAATCTCATTCTTGGCGGAGGAATGGCCAATACGTTTCTAAAAGCACAAGGTCACGAGATCGGAAAATCTCTTTGCGAAAATGATATGTTAGAGACTGCGAAAAGCATTCTTGAGAAATGTGAGTCTCAAAATTGTAAACTTTATCTCCCAGTAGACGTTGTTGCTGCCGATGGTTTTGAGCAGAACAGCCCACATGATGTTTATGAATCAAATAAAATCCCTCAAAATAGAATGGTGCTTGATGCTGGACAAAAAAGCCTTGGCATTTATAAAGGCGTATTAGATGGGTCAAAAACTCTTGTATGGAATGGCCCATTAGGTGCATTCGAAGTTGAGCCTTTCGATTCTGGCACTAACGATCTCGCTTCGTATGCAGGAAAACTTACTAATGAAAATGGATTGATTTCGGTTGCAGGAGGTGGTGATACAGTCTCGGCCCTAGAAAAATCAGGTTCAGCCTCGCAATTTAGTTATATCTCTACCGCGGGAGGCGCATTTCTGGAGTGGCTTGAAGGAAAAACACTTCCCGGAGTGCAGGCTTTAAAACGCTAATTTGATTTTAATTCAGCTCTTCAAGAAGGTTTTTTGCAACATCTTGTGTTAGGCGGTTGTAATATCCTATAGCCCTGTTGAAAGCATATGTCTCTGTCACACGATCACAATCTCTGAAATTTTCAGTAAGAAGGAAAATCTGAATAAAACTGTTTTTATCCATATCATATGCTCTCGCAATAATTGCAAGGCCATGCCCCTTTTCCTGGTGTAGAATATCTATGACCTGATCTACTGAAAGATTACAAAACACTGATAGTTGGGCTATAAAACTCTGATATTGTTTTCTTTTAAGAACTTCCAACATTGAAATAGATGTTAAAAACCCTCTTTCATGCATTCTGCAGGCCGATGCAAGCATTCCTTCAGTTGGTAAGTACTCGGAATGCTTTTCTCTCGGATTATTAATAGCTGGCTTATTATCCTCTTCTACGAACTCCAGGAGAACATCATTCACCTCTGGCATTAATATAGGAGCCTCGAAACTATAATTATCTTGGATATATTTCTTTAGAACCTCACCAACGTGTTCATAAAGGTGATGTGCCAATTTTCTAGATAATTCTTTTCTAGCCAGCAACGGGCGGGCAAGTTCATCATTATTACAAGCCTTCTTTACCAAAGCTTCCATGGATGACTCAGATATATGAATATACTTGTTCGAAGCCAGATTTATAAGAGTGGGCATGTCGTCAAGGTCGCTTAGAGCCTTTACAATTGGACCGGGTATATTTTCGCGAGCCGCAATTATGCGCCAATATGGGGCGTCTTTTGAGTTTATAATATACATCAAGTCCAAAGTATCGAGAGACTGACTTTTGAAAAGTATGGTTTTCGCAACTTCTATCTCTTCATAGGCCAATTCAAGCACAAGCTGTGATGGAGCTTCTTTAACTAGAGAAAGACGTTCGGCTATTGCCATTTTAAGATCTTTTTCTGCTTGTCGAACTAGTGTTACCAGAATATCCCCAACGAGATCCTTCTCTCTTTCGGTAAGATCACCTCTTAATAGATCGCTGACGACACCTGCTAATTCTGATTTAGCCTCTCCGGACTTATTACCAGCCAGTTTATATAATTTGTGCGTGTCATAGAGTTTCACCAGCATTGGTGCGACTGTTTTTGACTTTCCTAATACGCCTAGATCCATTGTGCCTTCCCTAAAGAAATAGATAAAATTTTATTCAAATCTATTTTAAATTTAAGCTAAAAGCGTTACGATTCGGTTAATAGCGATGTTAAGGTTTACTCTGTAATCGTTTCTACAAGCTGTTTTTCATAATCAATTAACAATCCATTAATAACTTTTTCCTATAATTAATGAGTTAAGGGTAAAGGAGATATCAATGCTAGGACCTCTAGGAGGTTTTAATCCACAAAATGCAACTCAAAACGCAGGTCAGACACAGCGTAATGACCAGCAGGTTTATGCGCGCGAGCAAAATGAAGGTCTCTCAAAACGCCTTAAAGATGTTAAAGCTTTTAAAGATCTCGCCGCGGAATCAGACAAAGCTGATACACGTAACCCCTACTCCCCTTTTGATACATCTTACAATGCTTCTGCAAAGAAAGCACCTATAGCCGTCGACTCAGGGCGCGGCTCACAAATCGACCTCGTCGTTTAATTATTCCAAAATATTATTGAAATGCCACTTCGTTGAAAGAACGAAGCTTTCTGCTATGCAGTTTTTCGGGTCCTATCTCACGGAGAAGTTCCATCGTTCTCAGACCGATTTGCATATGTTGGTCAACCCGCTGGCGATAAAAAGAATCTGCCATCCCCGGAAGCTTAAGCTGTCCATGTAAAGGCTTGTCAGATACGCATAGCAAGGTGCCATAAGGTACACGAAAACGAAATCCGTTTGCCGCAATAGTTCCGGACTCCATATCCAGTGCAATTGCGCGCGATTGAGAAAGCCTTCTGTTCTGATGAACAGCAGGCCTCAGTTCCCAGTTTCGGTCGTCAATCGTAGCAACCGTTCCTGTTCTCATAATTTTTTTCAGATCATATCCTTGATATCCGGTGACTTCGCTTACAGCTTGCTCAAGAGAAAGCTGTATCTCTGAAAGTGCAGGTATGGGTATAGCTGGATGCAAGTCTTTGTAAAGTACATTATCTTCACGCAAATAGGCGTGTGCCAGTACGTAATCACCGAGACTTTGCGAATTCCTTAGACCTGCACAATGCCCCAGCATCAACCATGCATGTGGACGAAGTACGGCAATGTGGTCAGTTATAGTTTTTGCATTTGATGGCCCAACACCGATGTTAACCATTGTTATTCCGTTACCATCTGCGCGTTTCAAATGATAAGCTGGCATTTGCGGCATACGTCCCAAAGCAAAACCATCTTCATCATTTCCTGCTTTCAGATTTTTATTAGTGGTCACTTTGTTTCCCGGTTCGACGAAAGCTGAATAAGCATCATCCTCTTTAAGGTCACCGCCCGTACCTTTTTCCATTAAGTCATGGGACATTTTTATAAACTGGTCGATGTAAAACTGGTAGTTTGTAAAAATCACATAATTTTGGAAATGACTGGCATTTGTACCCGTGTAATGTCTTAACCGCATTATACTTAAATCCGTACGAGGTGCCGTAAAGAGACCTAACGGCAAGCTTTGGCCATGTTTTGCGACAAAGGTGCCATTTGCGACTTCGTCATCCATGATATTTAAATCCGGCTGATCAAATAATTCAGGTAAAGCCTCAATTTGTTCTGTACTCAGATCTTTTTCCAGATAAAAATCCTCCCCTAAAGCAAAATGTACAGGGATAGGCACATTAGAATAGCCCACCTCAAGAGGAGTTTCGTGGTTTGTTAACAACTGCTCAAACTGCTCGAGATAATAATGATCAAAAATATCGGGGCGTGTAATTGTAATCTCATAAACACCTGGGCGCGGTACAAAACCATAAGATAAGCGAATGTCGCGCCTTGTTGCATACTCTGTTGATATCCTGACATAAGGGTAGCACGATGTGACCCTCTCTTTTGGAATATTGCCCGAGGCAAAACTGTCAAAACCTTTTTGAAGGTCATTGACACTTTTATTATAAAGTTTTGTTACCGCCTCAAGGGCTTCTTTAGCACTTTTATATTTTTCTGTTTTCATGTGGCTTAGGATACAGGTCTTTTCTTTTAAAGAAAACAGGCAATTATGAAGATATACCCACCAGACTTTCAGCAAATTCATGCGCTTTAAAAGGCTGCAAATCCTCGACCGTTTCCCCCACACCCACGGCGTATATAGGTATATTGAACTGGTCGGCAAGCGAAACGACAACCCCGCCTTTGGCTGAACCGTCAAGTTTGGTTACAACAAGTCCGCGTATTTCTACCGCCTCACGGAAAGCAATAACTTGTGCATGGGCATTTTGCCCGGTCGTGGCATCAAGAACGAGGATAGCATCATGTGGAATATTTTCGTTTTGCTTGGCCAAAACACGCTTAATTTTTTCTAACTCGGCCATGAGATTGGATTTATTATGCAAGCGACCAGCAGTATCAATAAGCAAGATATCGGCCCCTTCTTTTTTTGCCGCCTCATAGGCTTCATAAGCTACAGACGCAGCATCCGCCCCAAGCTCTTTCCCAACAAAAGTACATCCGACGCGATCAGCCCATATTTTAAGTTGTTCTACCGCTGCTGCTCGAAATGTGTCACCTGCTGCTAAAACAACTTTTTTACCAAGCTTATAATGAAGCTGGTGCGCAAGCTTACCTATTGTAGTGGTCTTACCGACACCATTTACGCCACATACCAATATGACACGCGGGCCGTCTTCCGGCTTTTTGACCTCCATCTGTCGCGTAACAGGCTTTAAAATACCTTCAATTTTACTGGCAAGAAGCTGCTTTATCTCATCAGGAGTTACATCCTTGCCAAACCTCTCCTTACCAATTTCTTGAGCCAATTTTGATGCCGTTTTTGGTCCCAGATCAGCCATAATGAGTGCATCTTCCAGATCCTGAAGGGCATCTTCGTCCAGCTTTTTACGTGTAAGCGCGTCAGTCAAACCGCCCGTTAGCTTGGATGATGATTTTGAAAGACCTCCGCTTAGACGCGATAGCCAGCCACCTTCAGCATCATGGTTTCTATCCAAATCATCATTTTCATCAGCAAAACTGTTTTCCTGAAGTTCAACATTCTTATTTGGAACAGGGCTTTCCTCAATCTCATCAAGAATTTCAGTTTCTGTTTCCTCAAGCTCATGCTCCAATTCTTCCGATAACTCAGCCTCGTATTCTATGGGTGGCTCAAGTTCGGGCTCTCCCTTATGATGAAGTAGCTCGTCATCTTCTCTTTCCTGTTCTTGCTCTTTTTGATTTTTCTTTTTTCTCCAGAAAACCATTTTAGACCTTTCATGAATATTGCAAATAAATATAATTCAAATTGCTCAAAATAACAGAAATAATATCGCAAGTTAAACGGCGAATAACTGTTTACCATCCGAACTCTGTGTTTTTAAACTAAGAATTGTACCAACCTCGTGAGTGCCTTCGAAAGAAACAGGCATAAACGACTCAGATTTACCAAAACTATCTTTCTCAACAACAACTTGAACAGTTTTGTTAATGTTTTTTCTTAAAAAGTTTACGTGTTGTTTTTCACCAGTTTGCCTCAAAATGGCCGCACGCTCTTTTCTTAACTGATGCGGCACTTGTGGCATTTTAGCGGCTGGCGTTCCTTCACGTTCTGAGTACGGAAACACATGGCAGTAAATAAGATCACATTCTTCTATTATACGTTTTGTGTTTTTAAACATTTCATCTGTTTCTGTTGGGAAACCGGCGATAATATCTGCTCCAAACGCAATATCCGGCCTCACGTCACGTGCCCGCTTACACATATCAATAGCATCTTGGCGCAAATGCCTGCGTTTCATACGCTTTAAAATCATATCGTCGCCAGCCTGAAGAGAGAGGTGCAAATGGGGCATTAATCGAGGCTCTTCTGCTATCAACCTCCATAAATCATCGTCCATCTCTACGGGATCAAGTGATGATAAACGCAATCTTTTCAGTTCCGGGACCATGGATAGCACACGCCTGATCATTTGACCAAATGTCGGCTTACCCGGCAAATCAGGTCCGTAGGATGTAACATCCACACCTGTGAATACAATTTCATTGTACCCCTGTTCCACGAGAGCTCGAACCTGCTCGACAATCGCGCCTATTGGTACTGAGCGAGAGTTACCACGACCATACGGAATTATGCAGAACGTACAGCGGTGGTCACACCCGTTTTGCACCTGAATAAAAGCCCGGGCCCGCCCCTCAAAGCCCTCCACCAAATGGGAGGCCGTCTCTGTCACAGTCATTATGTCATTAACAACGACTTTTTCATCACTTAAACCACTCCAGATTCTCTCATCCAATTTAGCATCATTTCCGATAACTTGAGAGACACCTTTGATCTGTGAATAAGTCTGTGGATCAATTTGGGCAGAGCACCCTGTAACTATAATTTTCTTATCAGGATGTTCACGATGTGCTTTACGGATAGCTTGTCTTGCTTGACGTTCAGCCTCTTTTGTAACAGCACAGGTATTGAAAATTATGGCATCCCCAAGCCCCGCCGTTTTTGCATGCGCGCGCATCACTTCACTTTCATAAGTGTTAAGACGACATCCAAAAGTTACCAGTTCCGGCTCTGACGGGGTTTTCTTCATGGCCGAATATATAGCAGATTAAAATTTAAAAAGGCAAATATTTCTAAGCAGGACTATGGGCCAGTTTGTAAAGCCCAGCCTCTGTTGCGTACTTATCATAAATAAGCCCATGCGGTGTTTCCACTAGCATATATCCGCGATAAACCTTACCGGATTGATCACACAACTCAGTTACATGCTCGACATCCCACCCATTGTGATTCTGGTCACTCCACTGCTTTGGCGCTTCGAGGTGAAAGTCACCGTGGCTTTCATCTATGAAATAGGCCATTTTAAGATTATTCTCGACATTCCAGAACGTAACCTCCGAGTCAGTTTTGTTTCCCCTGCTAAGGCAAGGCTCAGAAGTTCTAATAAATTCATCCTTAGGCATGAAGTACAACGGCTTTCCAGAGATATCGTCGGGGTTAAGAATGGCAACGCTACGCCTAGCCACAACCTCTCCTGTCTCCATAACCTCTCCTGGCCTTGACCAACGGACAGGCATTGGCTGTATTTTGCGGACAAGGAAAGGTTTAGCGCTTATTGAAAAGTCCTGCAGAAGGCTTGGCAAATCAGCACGTTGCAAACGTAAATTTTTATTCAAAACATCATCTCCCTATTTATATATTTTAGAAAATTCTAGCTATATATTTAGAAGCGTCAATAACATCTTATGCTGCTTAAGCGTTGTACATCCCCGTATAGACCCTAGCCACTCCACCTGTCATGTAGATAGGTTCAGTCCCGCCGGCCCATTCTATCAGCAAACTGCCCCCCTCTTGCACCACTTCAACTTTAGCATTTACAAAACCGCGCTTCATACCTGCCACAGCAGTCGCGCAAGCACCAGTGCCACATGCCAGGGTTGCCCCTGCACCCCTTTCCCAAACTTTAAGCTTTATTTTATCTCTGCAAGCGATTGAAGCAAAATTGACATTAACTCTTTCGGGAAACAAATGGTGACATTCAAAGAAAGGTCCAATCTCATGAACCTTGGCACGATCCAGATCATCCAGAAAAAAGACTACATGCGGGTTTCCTACAGAAAGCGCTACAGGGGTTTTAAGATGATTATATTCACTAAGCTCAAAAGGTAGGCACATAGAGTCGCAGTCTTTTGACAAAGGAATCGCCTCCCACTCAAAAACAGGGGGATTTAATTTCACCCTTACATCGCTTTTGCCTCGGCGCTCACATTTCAATAGCCCAGCCTTAGTTTCAACTGTAACAATCTGCTGACCTAATTCCTCCATCAACATAAATGCAACGCATCTGGTGGCATTCCCGCACGCGCCTGACTCACTGCCATCTGCATTTCGTATGCCCATAAAAACTGTGGCTTCCGATGAAAAAGGAGAATTAAGAAGGATTAGCTGGTCACAGCCTATTCCCGTCTTACGGTTGCAAATAGCCCTCACAAAATCATCACTTAGATCCAGAGTGTTTATTCTGAGATCAATTATGACGAAATCATTGCCTAAACCATGCATTTTTACAAAATTGAACATTTCCCTTGATTAGCATGGTTTTTCCATGTTAGAAAGCCCATCGAAATTGTAATCACACATTGATATCTATCAGTGTCTTAGGATATACCGCAGCCGGCGAAGATACGCTCACTGCGGCAAAGGGTTTTTGTATATGTTTCAGTCGTTGAGCGACAGATTAGGTGGAATTTTTGATGGACTTCGGGGCAAAGGCGCCTTGAAGGAAGAAGACGTCAATGCCGCAATGCGTGAAATTCGCATAGCACTACTTGAGGCTGATGTCGCATTGCCCGTAGTAAAAACCTTTATTGAAAACGTCAAAGAAAAGGCCGTCGGCCAAGATGTTATAAAGGGTGTTAACCCTGCACAACAAGTTGTAAAAATTGTTCATGATGAAATTGTAGAACTGCTTGGTGCTGATGAAACTGAACTTCGTGTATTAAAAGCTCCCGCCCCTGCCGCTATTTTGATGGTTGGTCTTCAAGGTGCCGGTAAAACAACAAGCACCGCTAAAATAGGTCGCTTCCTGAATGACAAGCATAATAAAAAAGTGCTGATGGCATCGCTTGATGTTCAGCGCCCTGCCGCCCAAGAGCAACTTGCACAACTTGGTGAGCAAACAGGCATTGATACTTTACCAGTGATAAAAGGTCAAAAGCCTGATGATATTGCCAAACGGGCAATGGACACGGGGCGCAAGGAAGGATATGACGTTATTATCCTTGATACTGCTGGTCGCCTTGCCATTGATAAGCCTCTAATGGATGAAGTTGCTATTGTATCCAAAGTCGCCAAGCCAGTTGAAACGCTTTTGGTTGCAGATGCCATGACCGGGCAGGATGCGGTGAATGTCGCACAGGCATTTGACGAAAAAATCGGCATAACAGGCATTATGCTTACCCGAGTTGATGGGGATGCACGTGGCGGTGCCGCTATGTCGATGCGATCAATTACTGGCAAACCTATAAAGCTGATCGGTGTTGGTGAGAAATGGACAGAGATTGAAGCTTTTCATCCTGACAGAATAGCCGGACGCATTCTTGGCATGGGGGATGTCGTTTCCCTCGTTGAAAAAGCAGCCGAGACAGTCGATCAGGAAGAAGCCGCCAAAATGGCTGCAAAATTCCAAAAAGGGAAATTCGATTTTAATGACATGCTCTCCCAGTTTGAACAGATGAACAAGATGGGCGGTATGGGATCTTTAATGAAAATGTTGCCCGGACTTAACAAGTTTGCCGCACAGATTGAAGAAGCCGATATAGAAGGCACTGTTCTTAAGAAACAAAAGGCTATGATTTTATCCATGACCTTGGAAGAACGCTCAAAACCGGCCTTGCTTAACGCATCCAGAAAAAGAAGAATTGCTTCCGGATCAGGGGCTTCCGTTCAAGACTTAAACAAACTTGTTAAGCAGCATGCCCAGATGGAAAAGATGATGAAGCGCATCAAAAAAATGGGTATGGGCGGCATGATGAAGCAGATGAAATCCCTTATGGGTGGTAAAGACGCTGCGATGATGGATCAGCTTGAGGGCATGAGCGAGGTAGAAGCTATGCAAGCCCTGCAAGATCAAAGTATGGGCGGCGGTTCATTAGGCCCTAACCCCTTCGCCGGTGGCACAGGCGGTGGAATGGCAGGGCTTGGGGGAGCTGGCGGTCTGCCGGGGCTTGGTAACGGCATGGGGCTTCCAGGATTGCCAACTCGCGGTGGTTCTAAGAAAAACCGCAAGAAAAAGAAAAAGTAATTATCTGTAACTAACGCATTTCATATTTAAAAAGGAGAAAGAAAATGGCACTAGCAATCAGATTGTCCCGTCAGGGACGTAAAAAAAGACCACATTACGCAGTTGTGGTTGCGGATTCCCGCAAAGCTCGCGACGGCAGATTTATTGAAAAATTGGGTACATATAACCCTCTTTTGAATAAAGATGACGAAGGCCGTGTGAAGTTGAACGGTGAGCGTGTAACATATTGGTTGGAGCAAGGTGCAAAACCTTCTGACCGTGTAGCTATTTTCCTAGGTAAGGCCGGACTTGCAGAAATGCCTGAGCAACGCAACAACCCTGAGAAAGCCAAACCTAAAGCTGCTGCTCAACAACGTTTGAAAGATAAAGAAGAAAAAGCTAAGGCTGCTGAAGAAGCCGCTAAGCAAGCAGAGGAAGAAACAAAAACTGAAGAAGCACCAGCTGAGGAAGCAACTCAGGAAGAGGCTCCTGCAGAAGAGACAAAGGCTGAAGAAGCACCAGCTGAGGAAGAAAAGAAAGACGCATAATTTAAGGCGTCAGGTTAAACCCCCTTCCTTTCGGGAGGGGGTTTTTATATAAAGTGATTTAGGGGCTATATGGATAATAAAATAGCGATTGCAAAAGTAACTATGCCTCACGGAATAAAGGGGTTGGTAAAGCTAAAGCTTTATGCCGACGACCCTGAAAGTTTCAAAACCTATTCACAATATTACCTTGAGGATGGTAGCCCCGTTGAAATAACTCTAAAAAATGCACTGAAAGGTCAGTACCTTGCTTATATTGCTGGAATAGAAGATCGCAATGCTGCTGAAGCTTTAGGCAAAGCCGAAATTTATATTAATGAATCCCAACTCAATAGTGTGGAAGAAGATGAGTTTTACCACCGCGATCTTATAGGCCTCATGGCCGTTGATAAAGACGGGACTAAAATTGGCACAGTTTTAGCCGTGTCAAATTTCGGTGGTGGCGACCTACTTGAGGTCAAACCAAATAACAATACAGCCTCGTTTTTCATACCCTTCAAGAGCGAATTCGTTCAGGATATTGATATACAGACAGGCTGTTTAAGACTGAATAACCACACAGACTTTATATTTTAATCGGAACGATAGCCTTTTGACACCGTTAGTATCTTGAAAATAACAAACCCTAACGAAAAGGACCTATAATGTCTGGTTATACACGAGTACTATCTTCGGAATCCCTAAACGATACAACAGTTTACAATGAGTCAGGCGATAAGCTTGGTGAAATTGAAGACATCATGATTGACCTACCTACAGGTACTGTTGCTTATGCTGTTTTGTCATTCCATCATGGATTTCTAAATATGTCAGAAAAATTGTTTGCTCTTCCTTGGGAAGCTTTAACAATCGACGAGAGCAATGAGCAAATCATACTAAATGTATCAAAAGAGAAGCTTGAAAAAGCGGAAGGTTTTGACAAAGACAACTGGCCTGACTTTGCTGATCCGACTTTCCAGAGAAACCTATACAGCTACTATGGTTATTCAGTTTCCGATCGCATGGCCGCTTAATTATAAGCCCATCTTTTAAAAAGAAGCCCGCCATCCGCAAAGGCGGGCTTTTTTTTGCCATTATTTTGCGCTAAACCTTATTCCTATGACATTAAACTTTAATATATTAACCCTGTTTCCAGAAATGTTTCCAGGCTCACTTGGTCAATCTTTGAGCGGTCGGGCCTTGGAAAATGGTTTATGGAGCTACAATGCATTGCAAATCCGTGACTATGCAGCAGATAGACATAAAACGGTAGATGACACACCTTTCGGGGGCGGTGCCGGTATGGTTATGCGCCCTGATATTATTGAAAAGGCGCTTAATAGTTTTAACAACCCCGGTAAATTATTCTATATGAGCCCACGCGGTAATGCTTTAACCCAAAAAAAAGTGCAGGAAATTTCAACTTTTGAAAACTTAACATTTTTGTGTGGTCGTTATGAAGGTGTAGATCAGCGTATACTTGACGCTTATGAGTTTGAAGAACTTAGTATTGGAGATTATGTGCTTTCAGGCGGGGAACCCGCTGCATTAATTGTCATGGATGCTTGTATCCGATTATTACCTGGAGTGATGGGCAATGAGGACACAGCCGGAGAAGAAAGTTTTTCTAACGGCCTTCTGGAATACCCTCATTTTACAAAACCTGATCCATGGATTGACACCAAAGGCAAAACTCACACAGTGCCTGAAATCTTAAAAAGTGGTCATCACGCCAACATACGGGCCTGGCGTGAAAGAAAATCTCTTGAATTAACGCGAGAAAGACGACCGGATTTATTACCTGAAAAATAGAAAAAGGGCTTGCTTTTCCAAGTATTTCCACTGTATAACACAGCTCAATATAAAAAAGATAAATGGGCCGCCGGCAATATACCGATATCGGGCTCTGATAAAATTAAAAACTATAAAGGATAAAGACCATGAATAGCGTACAGAAATATGAAGCCAAACAGTTGGAAACACTGTCTGAAGGTAAAAATATCCCAGATTTCGGTCCTGGTGATACTTTAAAAGTTAATGTTAAAATTCGTGAAGGATCACGTGAACGTGTTCAGGCATATGAAGGTGTTTGTATTTCAAGAAAAGGTACTGGTGTTCAAGCTAGCTTTACAGTTCGCAAAATAAGTTTTGGTGAAGGTGTTGAGCGTACATTTGCTCTTTACTCCCCCCGCCTTGACAGCATAGAACTTGTTCGTCGCGGCTCCGTACGCCGTGCAAAACTTTACTATTTACGTGACCGCCGTGGTAAATCTGCTCGTATTTCCGAGCGCACAACAGGTTACGGTATTACTAAGAAAGAAGCGACGACCAAGAAATAATAAGATTTCTATACCAGAAAGATATAACGAAGCCCGGATTGTCCGGGCTTTTTTAATGGATGGTTTTTCCTGAAAAATCTATTTTATCAAGCGAGGGTTTAAACTCGAGCTTTTGTATCCGCAAAGGTGGCGGTGGTGGTACATGCATAGTTTTTTGGTCTGCTATATCACTTAAATAAGCAGTAATGCAAAGCGTGTTAAAGTCTACGAGAATCGCGTTGTCTCCCCCAACACTCTTCGCGAAAGCACGACTATCGTTATTAGATTTTGTTTCTTTTTTGAATCGTTTAAACATCTATTTTCCTTCTACGCATTAATTGTAAGGGCAAATAATTGATATCTTGTTAACACGAATAAAACCTTTCCATCCTTTATCTAAAATGAGTAAACTATCTTTTATGTCTTTGAATGACCTTGACCTTATAAAGCTGGACGACGTTATACGTAGTTACGACATCGCAGATGACCCTGTGCTGACAGATGAATGGCGGGCACTAACTGTAAATCTTCATAACCGATTAAAATTTTATGGCAAAGGATGTAACGATTACGGTAAAAATCAGCTCTGGCCTCATTTGCAAAGAATTTCAAAAGACGGAAAAGCCTTTTTAAAGTACTTAGGATGGCCGGATAATGTCGGCAGGAATTTTTATGATGCCTATATTTTAAGTGATCTTGGAAAGACTGATGAACGCTATGACCCTCTCATCTGGTCCCTGCCCCACCGCCCGACTAATGAGGAACGCCAGATGAAACGTAAGCACGCAGAATGGGGTGTTGATGTTTTAAGCCGTAACTTTAGCAAACTAAGCGAGACACAAAAATCTCACCCTCACATTTCGTATGTTATCCCTGCCCTAACAGCTTTTCATCACGAGAGACTGGATGGAAAAGGTACATTTTCCAGGGAAGAAAAAGATATGGGTCAAATTATTCAGATTGCGGCAATTGTGGATGCCTATGATGGCGACAGGATTAAGCGTCCGCATCAGGAAACCAGACGCACTCCTGAGGAGACGCTAGACCGCATGGCAGCTATTGGCGAGGGTAAGAAATATGCAGGGGCTTTTGATAAAAAGCTACTTAGCGAATATAGACAATACAAACTGGAGAACCTTTGAATGTTACAATCAGACTTATTGGCGCAGTTACTTATAGCTTTTGGATTGTTATTTATTATTGCTGAGATCTTTGTGCCTGCTTTTGGAATAATGGCTCTTACCGGTATTATCGCTTTTGTCTGGGGTGGTGTAATAGTACAAACAACGCCTGAGATACAACAAGGTTTTCTAATTCCGGAAATTGTTTGGGGCATGGGTGTTCTGGCGATTATAATATTAGCCATAGGTTCTTTTTTAACTCTTCGCGCGATGCGATCTCCAAACACAACGGGTCAAGAAAGTCTTGTCGGGAAAAAAGCATATGTTATGGAATGGGACAATGCCGAGAAAAAAGGGCTGGTGCGTGTCAATGGTGAAATCTGGAAAGCCAAGACCCTTAGCAATAAAACAATTCCACTAAATAGTGATGTTGAAATAACATCAGCCTCTGACACAGCACTAGCTGTTGTACCAAATTGATATTTTTTTAAATTTTAAAATCATAAAAGGAGATTTTTTATGCCGTTTTTAGTTGTATTACTCGCGGGGCTTTTTGTCCTTGTCATCGCGTCCATTCGTATCATCAAAGAATATGAGCGCGGTGTTATATATACATTCGGTAAATATTCCGGCTCAAAAGGCTCTGGCATCCGACTGGTTTTCCCTATAATCCAGCAAATGGTGCGTGTCGATGTACGTATCCGCACTGAAGATATTCCTTCTCAAGACGTAATATCTCGCGATAACGTATCTGTGCGCGTTAACGCTGTTGTTTATTACCGCGTTACAGATCCCGGATATGCCATTAACCGCGTGGAAGATTTTATTCAGGCAACAAGCCAACTGGCACAAACGACATTACGCTCAGTATTAGGTAAGCATGAGTTGGACGATATGTTATCCAAGCGCGAACAGTTAAATAAGGATGTTCAAGACATTTTGGATACGCAAACAGATGGATGGGGAATTAAGGTTACAAATGTGGAAATTAAACATGTCGACCTTGACCCGACAATGGTGCGCGCCATTGCCAAGCAGGCAGAGGCCGAGCGTGAACGACGCGCTAAGATCATTAATGCCGAAGGAGAATTTCAGGCCGCAAAGCAATTGGATGAAGCCTCAGCAATACTTGCAAAACGCCCTGAGACAATGCAACTACGTTACTTGGGAACAATGAATGATTTTGTAAATGCAAAAGGCAATACGACACTCCTTCCAATACCGCTGGACTTGCTAACAAACTTACTAGGTAGGAAGTAAAATCGGAAGCAATAAAAAAAGGCCCCGAAACCGGGGCCTTTTCTCTTTAACGTGATAATATTCTAATTACTGACCCATACGGTAAGATATAGAACATACATCATCAGAATTTCTTTCAAGATATACATCTGTTGCAGCAGCAGCAGCACAGTTTGCAGCGCCTGTCTGTAATATAACGTCTCCGGTTCTAGGCATACCATCATCCATGCGACGATCTATTCTTGCTGCCTGGCTTGGAGTCAAAATACCTGATGTTGCACCTACAGCTGTAGGTGTCGCGTTGTGTACAAGGTATACACCAGATCTCATGTTAGCTACGTTATAGTTAGTCCCAGCTCCGGCTCTTGAGTCACCCATCAGGAAACCACCACCAGTAGAAGCGGTTGGTAAAGCCTGACCGAAAGAAACAGTGGCTGTATTATCCATTCCAGAAAGTAAGTTTGCACCTGCCATTTGGCGGAAGAACTGTACACCTTCTGTAGTGGCAGCACCAGGTGCAGCTCCTATAGTTTGGTTAACAACGTTGTTACCATTACCATTTGTACAAGCGGCACCTCCACAGCTTTCAATAACGGCGGCGGCACGGTTAAAGTCTCCCGGTAGAGCGTTAAACTGGTCTCTAAACCCGTTAAATGCTGTTTGAATACCACGCATTTGTGAAACTTGCGATGATAACTGCGCGTTTCCAATCAGTTCTTGTCCTTTCAGGATACCACCGATCAGAAGGCCGACAATAACCAGAACAATAGCAAGTTCCACAAGTGTGAAACCCTGCTGGTTCGTTTGTGTTTGAGTTGTCATGTAATTTACTCCCAAAATAAAAAGTTTAAAAAAATAAGCAGTAATAATCAGCACCATAAAAAAACGATTCAGGTTGGCGCTGAACAAATTCAGTATCTCATTACAAATGTTAAAAGAAAATGAATAAATACAGCCATTTTGACAAAATGGTCAGTCAGGAAAATACAAAGTGGTCAGTTTATTTTACGAAATTGTGTGGGTGTTAAACCTGTCTCATTTTTAAACACTCTATTAAAACTTGTTAATGAACCGAACCCGGTCTCATTGGCTATTGTTTCAATCGACGCACTCGTTTGTTTTAAAAGGCTTTTGGCTTCCTTCAAACGATATTCATTAAATAATTGTGGTAAGCTTTTTTGGTAATGTAGGTTTAGTATTCTGGAAATCGGTGCTTCTGATGAGGATAATTCCTGTGCAAGTTCTGATCTTCCATAAGTCGCATCCTGATAGACTTTGTCAACTGTTAGCAACCTTTGAATACCCTCAAGGATTTTCTGTTCTTCTAGACTTAATTGATCAGATTCAGTCCATTTGTTAGTAAAAATCGGCGTAGGGTAAATTCTAAATAGACTCGTTGAAACCAGATATATAAACAATAACGCCAATATATCACGGGTTATTAATAATTCATATTTTGAAAGATAATTAAAACTAAAAAGCCCTTCAGTTACAAGTAAACATATATTCACACATATTAAACAAGTTATGAGCCAATAACGGGCTGCCCCCATTGTTTTATCTTTACGTAGAATCGTAAGGCTTTTTTCCCTAAACACGAAGGCTAGCAATAAACCTGCTCCAAATGCTACACCAAATATAGACGTTATATCATGGGTAAGTTTCGTACATTCAGTTTGTCCCGTACACAGCTCCCCTATGATTTCAACTAAGATTAAGGGGATAAAATACAGGCTTGCAGACAAAAAAACCGCAGTAATAATTTGCCAAGATGCAATCCTCTCTTCGATGTAGAGAATTTGAAGGCTAAGTAGATAGCTAATTATAGGAAGAGATAACCATAATGAAGTGGAAAACAGAAAAACATTAAATTCTATTTTGGAAAAAATTCCTTGAGTGAAATCTACAGTAAGCGCCACAAATAAGACCAAAAAATATATCAATGCGGGAAGAGACTTTGATAAAGCGCCTCCACGAATAATTATATAAACCAAGGCATAAAGCGCCTGGCACATTCCTAATGTCGCGAGAATTTGTTGAAGTGAGAATGAAACTGAGGTCATGGGACATCAATGCAAAGCGGGTCGCTCTCTTTTTGTGTCGGTGTTAAAAGGCGGGTGCAAATGTAATCAACCATAAAATTAACTTCATTTGGATGCATCTTATCTCCCTCCTCCCTTAGAAGCTCAGTCATAATCTGATATGAAGCCTCTTTTTCGCCCATGCCAAGTTGGACGAAAGCAGGCATCTGCATCATCATTGCGGGCATACCGGGCCTCCAAAGCGAGGCCAATTTATTTGCAAGACGTAAAGCAAGGTCTGTGTCCTCAAGTTCAAACCTTGCTAAAATGACGGCTTGCACCAACCAACGCCATTTCTCTTTACCTCCTGATACTCCCACTTCTTCAAGGTAAGCTATAATAGGTCTTAGCTTCTCTTTATCTTGGCTGGCTCCGAAAAAATAAGCTGCTAGAAAAGGAAGGTATTCCGATTTTGGATCAAGAGAGTTGCCGAGGAAAAGCCACTCAGAAACAGTGTCCATATCATAATCACTAATGGCAACGAAACGGCCACCAGATCCGCCAAAATTTTGTAGAAGATTACTAAGAACACGGTGAGCTAAAGCTTCATCACCAAGAAAACTTAAAACATAAGCTGTTCTGGCTGGGGCTTTTGGTACATTTGACCAGCTCGCTCTTTCATATTGTATTTTAGTTGAAAAGAACCCTTGGCAAATTAAAAAAAACAGAAAGAAAATAAAGACTATTTTATGATCTTTAAACGTTTGGGAGTAAAGCTTCATCTTTTAAAAATCGCGCCTCAGCAAATCAATACACGTTGCTGCAATCAGTACACTTCCAAATAATGCCGTTTGCACAAAAAGTACAAGGAATATCTGTGATTCATTGCCGCCTGCCCCATACAACAACCATTCATTTTGAGTGAAAAGGTCAAGCCTTGGTACAACAAGAGATATACCCTCCATCATACCACTCAGGAAAGGCCTGTCCCCTCCTGTTAGCGGATCATGTACTATTCCCAAAATCTGCCCAATGATTTTCGAAAAAGTATAGAATGCTAAACTGGACAGAGCCGCTGTTACCACCGACTTTAATACCATCGAGAAAAAATAAGCAAGATATGTAACTATAAGTAACTCTCCAAAAAATGAAAAACCCCAAATAAGGAAGGATATTCCAAATTTTTTGTAAAATATCCCCGACAGCAAGCCAGTAACTATTCCGCTAAAAAACAGAGCCAATAATAGAAAAATTAATCCATGGCTAAGAACATACTGAACCCTTGTAACAGGTCGTGTTAGAAGAAAGTCTAGTTCTCGGGTATCCTTCATGCGGATACAGTAAAAAGCTATGAAAAGCGTAATCCCTATAACATAAAGGTAGCGCAAGGATGATGCGATAAAAACCATTACAAACTGGTCTTGCTCTGTAACTGCAGAGCTGCCTATAAAGACGCTCAGCGATACAGCCACAACTGTCGCGACCAACAATGATATAATCAGCCTGTCCCTAATACATGCTTTTAAAACATATTTGAGTATAGCTGTTTGCATTATTTTCTAAAACCTAAGAGGTCTGCGGTCTTGGGCAAAAGTACGGTACAACTCTTTATCAGTGTTATGAATTGATCCCGGTGCATCTATAATCGTTGCTTTGATAAAAATAACAAGTTCAGTTTTGCTAATGCTACTGGTTCTTGCTTTGAAAAGATTACCTACAATAGGGACTTCGCCAAGAACAGGTACGCTTTCACTTGTGTTATCAGAACGGTCCTGCAGAAGACCGCCTAAAATAGCAATCTGGCCTGACTTCATATTCAAAATAGAATCTATTTCCTGAACATTCAGCTCAGGAATACCCTCGTCCAAAGTCGTAGGAAGGCCAGAATCAGCCAAGGTCACACTTGTTGCCGGATCAAAGGCACGGTCAACAACTCTAGTAACTGTAGGACGGATTTGAAGGGTAATTGTCTGAGTATCTGGGTTTACAGAAGGTATCACGTTTATAAGCACACCTTCAGGAACACTGTTAACTTCAGAGTCAATCGTAGTTGTCGGCGGGTTATCGTCCGTTCCGTCAGTTCGCTCAATATCGAGCGTAAAATAAACAATATTTTGGGCAACGTTTAAAACAGCGGGCTGATTGTTTAAAACAGTCAGCCTAGGGCTGGCCAAAGCATGTACTGTTCCAAAGCGGGCAATGGCATCAACAATACTGGTAATATTATCACCGCTATATGTCAGTGTTAAGGCATTTGTCGCTGTAGGCGTTAAGCCTAAACCACCAGTTGTACCTCCTGCAAAACCTATAGAAAGGTCAGAATCAAAGAAGCTGTCCAAAAGATTCCAGTTTATTCCTGCAGAAAATTCATCGCTAAGGTTAACTTCTAGAACTTTTGCTTCAATAAGAACTTGTGCCGTTGCATTTTTGCGTACCTCCATAAGGTACTCATTCACTTGCTCATGAATACGTTTGTTAGCATAGACAGAGATAAGTCCGGCCTGTCGGTTGATAGAAAAAGCCGGAGTAAAACTAACTTCGTTAGGATTTTCTGTTCCACTATTAGTTTCAGTTGTCTGAGGCAATGTTTGTACTTGCAAAACTGTATTAGGAGCTTGCACGACTGGAGGCTGTGCCTGATCCTGGCCTGGTGTAGGAACCGGACCTGCATCTTCTCCGAGTTCGACTTCATCAATACCGTCCACAGCAACGACAGGCGCTTGTGGGTTTGCTTCAGCTACAGTTATAGTAGGATCATTTTGGGTACGCAAATACCCCAAACCGGCATTTGAATTCAATATTTGTTCAAGGTTTGTCTCTAGCTCACCCCAGAAATCAGCTTCG
>NZVS01000006.1 GCA_002701555.1 Alphaproteobacteria bacterium
AAGACCAGTTAATGAACGCACCGTCGGATATCACCGAGGAGCAATTGAAAGACCTTCATATCAAGCTGTCACTGCCAAAGAAAATCGGAAAGACTGAAGCGGCTTAAAAAATTCATTGTTTTTTTTAACCATTCCTCTTTATACTCTTATGGTAAAGAGTATAAAGAAAGGCATTTGAATGGCACGTAAAGGTAAGAATAAAACAGGTCCCCGCAATCGCGACGGTTCTCCCAAGGCACCGCAAATTAGGGACGAGGACCGCATTTCAGCAGGAAATCGCGATAAGCTGACCTCAAGTGTGTCTGCCGTTAATGCCATTAAACAACTTATGGACAACGGTTGGGAGCTTGTTGCAGATGAGAACCCAAAATACAAAAAAGGCGAGCAACAGCGCGCTTTAAGTAAATTGCGTAGTGCCTTCCAAATAGAAAACCCCAAGATCAGTAATTCCGGAGATTCGGTATACATGCAAATTCCGGGAGAGGAAGATCTATTGACTGTGCCAGCCAAGGGTATGCTTAAATGGAAAGCAGTTGATAATATTGAACGCATCGCAGGGCTGAAATTCCAGTCAGACCAGAAATATGAGCCTGAAGCAAAATCAGCTTACACTTACGGATAAATAATATTTAACAGACAAAAATAAATCCGGGCCGGTTTCTGGGAGGACAAGAAAACCATAATGGCCCGGATTTTCTTTGGGAAGCTTATATTTTGCCTTTAGGGAATAAGGGTAGGGAACGGCAAATAGGGTCATACAGTCTTATTTGTAAACTTTCGATTTATCCTTTTCTTACACATTTGTTGCGATAAAGTTTTTTATCTGCGCCGGCAAAAATTGTTTTTGGGGTATCATTAATACCATAGCTTTTTAACCCTGCGCTGGCTCTAATCTTAATTTCCGTACCTTCCCAAACGAGGGACAATTTGTTCAGGTCTTTAATTAGCTTTTGGGCTCTTTTTGCAATATCCTGTCGCTCGCTATCCGGGAGAATGATTACAAATTCATCACCACCAAGTCGGGCAGCTGTGTCCATAGGGCGCACGGAATTTTGTATGGCCATACCGGTCAATTTAAGGCATGCATCTCCGCAATTATGACCGTGCGTGTCATTTATGGCTTTAAAATTATCCAGATCAATCAGAATAAACACACCACCTTTACTCAAGAAACGTTTTGTGCGGTCGCACTCCCGATCAAAGGCTTGTTCAAAACCGCGTCTATTTAGTAGTCCGGTCAAGGAGTCCGTAATAGTTTGCTGCTCAAGTTTTTGGATTTCCTGAGACTGCTCATCCAGCCTGAGTTCAGCCATATCCAGCTTGCTTTGCGAGGTCATTAAAAGCTTGATAGTTGTTTCAAGATCATGGGGCCATTCAGAAGGGGTGTCTTCACTTGTAAAAAATGACGGGTTAATCTGTGCAGCTGAATAACTGTTGTGTGCGCTGGTTTTGAAAGTCATAAAAATTCGGCCTTCTGATAGTTGTTGTTTTTATTCTTTGAAGATGACTTTGCGAAAACCGTGCCAACAAAATTTTACGGTAGCACTAGGTAAAAATGGGTGAAATTGATATAAAGCAACGCTTTTTAAGACAAGTGCCCGGGTTATGCGGCACTATTTACCCGGAAAAAGCTTCCCTCCCATGCCAGTAATCTCATCCTTTGAATAAAACATGTGTGTAGGGTATAGTGTATGCGCTTGGTAATTTGAGAGAGTAAAATGGACAGTAAAAATCATAGAACAGTTAAAAGTAAAAGCTTAATCCTAGTTGTTGTAATTGTTGCTGTAGTTCTTGTAGCATGGCTTGGATACACACAAGCCCAAAGTTTTGTTGCGGCAAATATCCTGGGTGAGAATGACGGGCAGATCGAGCTGAAGTCGCATAAGGCAATTTACGACCTTGAATTACACTCAGTGACATCCGGTACCAAATTAATTAACCTTGACGGCCAAATGTATTTTTCATGGGAGAGGCAGTGTTCCGGTTGGGCGTCCGACCATCGTTTTAACCTTCTTTATGAATATGCGGATACTCCGGGTGTGCGTGTAACAAGTGATTTTTCTACTTTTGAGGATGCCGCTAACACTAAGTTTTCGTTTTCCTCTATCCGCAAAAAGGATGGCGTTCAATACGAAAATATTAACGGTCATGCCGATAAGTCAGAAGACGGTGCAGTAGCCTCTTTTAAATCTCCTGAAGGTCTGGAAATTGACCTTGGTGCAGATATTTTATTCCCCTCTGAACATACGCGTATAATGCTTGAAAATGCGCGGCAGGGTAAAAAGTTTTTTACCGCTACTGTTTTTGACGGAAGTGATGCAAAAGGACCCTCCGTTATAAACGGGTTCATTAGTGATGCAAATGCTTTGTCCAGACCCCGCGAAGTTTCTTTTGAATTACCCGACAGGGTTTCCGGTTCATCGCTGCTAAAAGGGAAAAGTTATCTTATTAGGCTCGCTTTTTTTCCGATCGCCCAAGATAATGCAGAGCCTGAATATGAAATGACTGTGCGTTTATATGAAAACGGTGTTATCAGCGAGATGTTTATCGAGTATAATGATTTTTCAGTCATTCAGAAATTAACAGCCCTTGAAGAAATTCAAGAACAAGAATGTGGCATCGAAAATGAGTAAAAAAGTCCTGATTGTTGAAGATAATGAATTAAATATGAAGCTGTTTCGTGATCTTCTTGAGGCACACGGAATATCGTCTGTAACGACTTCGAACGGACATGAGGTGCTGGAACTGGCACGCAAGGAAAACCCTGACCTTATCTTAATGGACATTCAGCTACCGGAAGTGTCGGGTCTAGAGGTCACAGGCTGGTTAAAGGCCGAAGATGATTTGAAGCATATCCCTGTAATTGCCGTAACGGCCTTTGCTATGCGCGGTGATGAGCAAAAAATACGCGAGGGAGGTTGCGAAGATTATCTTTCCAAGCCTATCTCCGTTGGGTCTTTCATAGAAACCGTCAATAAATATCTTGATAAAGACGGGGCATCTGAGGATGTCGCAGAGAAAACAATCAACTAGGAATATTTTACCTTATGTCTGCACGCATACTTGTCGTTGATGATATTGCCCCTAACGTAAAGTTACTGGAAGCAAAGCTAACCAGCGAATATTACGATGTGGTAACAGCCATGAACGGTGAAGAGGCTTTGAAAAAAGTTGATGAGACAAAGCCGGATATTGTTTTGCTGGATGTCATGATGCCGGGCATGGACGGTTTTGAAGTGTGCCGCCGCATGAAAGAAAATCCGGATCATGCGCATATTCCGGTTGTTATGGTGACAGCCCTTACTGATACGGAAGACAGGGTCAAGGGGCTTCAAAGCGGTGCAGACGATTTCTTAAGTAAACCTGTTAATGATACGGCACTTATGGCGCGGGTCCGCTCTCTTGTTCGTCTTAAGATGGCGGTAGATGAATGGAAAACCCGTGAAAATACGGCAACTCAGCTGGGTGTAGTGAATGAAAATTCTTCCCTTATGGAAGAAGATGCCACGAATGCAAACATTCTGGTTGTCGAAGACATGGAATTTGAAATCCAGAAAATCCGGTCCACACTTGAAGATAATGGTAACAAAATAACTGTTGTCCACCATGGTCTTGAGGCCTTGCAAGCTGCGAAAGAAAAAGAGTTCGAGTTAATTGCGGTGTCACTTAACTTGCAAGAGGAAGATGGGCTTAGATTGTGTTCCCATTTACGTTCAAACGAACGTACCCGTGCAACACCCATCTTAATGATTGGCAGTGAAGATGACATGCCTAAAATAGCCCATGGGCTTGAAATAGGCGCACATGATTATATTTTGCGCCCGATTGACAGGAATGAGCTAATGGCTCGCGTGCGGACACAAATCCGCCGTAAAAGATTTCAGGAAAGGTTAAGGGCCAGTTTCGAAATGAGCCTGTCCATGGCGCTTACAGATACGCTAACCGGTCTGTATAACCGTCGTTATTTCGAGGTGCATTTAGGAAAAATGTTAGAAAAGGGTAATGAGAGCCAAAAATCAATCGGCCTTCTTTACATGGATATTGATCACTTTAAAAATTTTAATGATACTTACGGACACAATATTGGTGACGAAGTTTTAAAAACATTTTCAAATCGGTTAAAGGACAATCTTCGTAGTTTTGATTTGGTTGCCCGCCTTGGTGGTGAGGAGTTTGTGGCTGTTCTTCCCGATACTGATGTCAAAACGGCCCATACTATTGCAGAGCGCCTAAGGCGCTCAATTATGGATGCGCCTTTCCGGACATCTTATGAAACTCCTCTGGAGGTGACTACCTCAATAGGTGGAGTCGTCATAGAGGCAGGTGATCATACAATTACAGAAGTTCTGGAACGCGCAGACGGGCAGCTATATTTGGCCAAAAACGGCGGTCGTAATTCTGTATTTTTCGAAGACTGCGGCAAGCTTGATCCAGAGGAATTTAGGCCGCAGTCCAGACCTATCCTTAACGAATAAAAAAACGCCCTTCAAAAAGGGCGTTTGCATTATTACCTCGGATTTAGAAATTAGTTTTTCTTGTGAGGAGGCATTTTCTTTTCTTCAAACATGACATGAGCGCCAACTTTCCCGGTGTCAGGATGCACGGCACGAGGGTCATATTTTCTGAATTTCATTTTTTCAGTCTGATTACGTGGGTTTTTAATAATGTAATATGTGTAACCAGTCGGCTCACCTTTGGTGTTTTTGCCGGTGCTGATTAGACGAATTTTTACAGTATTGCCTTTCTTAGCCATAATAAAATCCTTATTTAAGGTGGAAACTCAAGCGGGCATAATACTTATTTCTGGGAAGGTGTCAAGCAAAAGGGACATATATTAGCAGGGTTTTCTGTCATTCGCTGCATTCAGTCCCGAATGAGGTGCCCGTAGTGATGAACTGTCCACTTTAAAAGACAACTTCAAGTCACCTGCCTTAGCCTCGCCCAGAGTAATAGGTACCGGTAAAACATCACCTATGCCAAAAGTGCTTTGTGAATTTTCACCGAGTGTAACTGTTTGAGTTTTCCTGTTAATTCGCCATGTATATGGAACGGCGTTGGAAGGGAGAAGACCAGAGGCCAAACCAGTTTGAAGGATGATGCCATGTTGGGTTATGCAGCGTATTCGTAGAGGTTCCTCACAGTCAAGGCCGCGGCTTTCAATTCTGTCTATAATGCGTCGCTTCCTCGACATTTTCTGTATGGATGATGCTGTGCGCTCCTCGGAGGATACATAGTCACATAATGCCTTGAAATCATCGTTTTGCATTTCCAACTCCCCGACATCGTATTCCAAAGCCTTTAAAACAGCCCACTGGTTTATTGTGTCTGTGTAACGTCTTAAAGGGCTGGTGACTTGGCCAGTTACTGTGTTTAAGGAGAAGTGGCTTGCTTCGTCAGGACTGAAACGTGCTTTTTCTGTCGCTTGAATGAGGCATCTGGAAACAAAATCACGCCCCATACCGGACGGAGAATTCATCAGTACATCGGATATGACCATACGCGCAGTATCGGCATAATCCAAATCCCATTGATGTGTATCTTCCAGCATTTCAAAAAGGGAGGCGTGTACCGCTTCTGGAAAGACGCTTTCCAGTTCTGTCAAGCTCTCCATCAGATCGTCTTTATCGGGTATAGCTTGCACTCTGAAAGCAAAAGGTAGAGGGTCTTCCGGTGTTGTGTCGTTATGGTTGCGAACGATGTCAGTCGATTTCTGGGCAGAGAGCAGCGCGGCCAGCTCTATAACCTGATCGCCAAGATGCGCGCGTCGACCTTGGGCAGTGCTCAATATGCCACCCTCATCAAATGAAAGACTCGTTTTCGTGTCAGTGAAACGTAAACCAGTCATAAGACTGTCCAGACGGTAGGCGAATTCAACGGCACCATCTATGCAGGATTGGGGTAGGGTACATTCCCCGATATCTGTTGCGTCCAAGGGTGAAAGCAGATCTAGGAAGTCACCATAATTAAGCGCGGCCCTTGAGCGTATTTTTGCGGGAAAAATATCACAATCAATATCGTCCAGACTTTCACAGTCTAGAGGGATATGAAATTTGTGAACAATCGCAAGCCTGTCTTTATTTTCACAAAGCGAAAGGGCGCCATCAACAGGTTCGTACAAGCATGATGGCATTGTATGGATAGCGCTATTGGGTAGAAAGATTGCCATGGGGTGGTCACGGCGGTGCATATCCAAAGGTGAGCCAAATTCGATGCGCGGCGCTACGCAGGCTATAGCAACATAAGCAGTTATACTGCCATCATTATTTGTTTCGAAGTACAGTGCGTCATCAATGTCATGTTTTGACTTCGGGTCTACCGTAAAAAAGTCCAGAGCCGTCAGGTCTTTAAATCTTGGATCTTGCGCAATTGGTAGCTCATCAATATTTTCATTGGCTATCACTTCAGCCTGTGCTTTGGCATCTTCGCCTATATAATTTGTCTTTCCGTAACCTTTAAGATCTATTTCGTCCAGCGAATGAATATAATGTGGAGGCTGAGAACTTGGAATTGCAGATGATGCAAAAAAAGCCGGTATGACCGATGAGGATCTATTTCGAAAATTTTTAGGCCGTGATGCCACTGAATATTGTCCCTGTAAAATTTATATATTATTTTTTAGAACGCTTTCCTTTGAAGGCCCCTTTTTTTCGTCCGTAGGGTTTGCCGCCGCGTTTCTTGTTTTTATCCGATCTATTTTTCATAACCGATTTTTCTTGTTTTTTCAAGCCTTTTTTCGGTTTGAAGCCAGGAATATCAGCGCCTTGTTTTGCGTTAATAATCTCAAAAACAGTGCTACCAGAAATACGCTCCGCCTCAGTAATTTTAACCCGAACCTGAGCACCCAGCCTGAAAATGATACGGGTTTTACGTCCTATCAAAGCATGTTGTTCTTCGTCATGTATAAAGTAATCATCAGGTAAGGTACGGATAGGAACTAAGCCGTCAGCACCTATATCATCAAGCGTGACAAATAGACCAAATCTTGTGACACCGTTTATAACACCATTGAATTCTGCGCCGACTTTATCTTCCAGATAAGCCGCTGTGAATCTGTCAACGGCAGAGCGTTCGGCATTTGATGAGTTGCGCTCTGTAGTCGAAATATGCTCGCATGTTTCTTCTAGCCTGGCTTCCTCACCCTTCGTAAGTCCAGCTGGGCCTAAATTGTAAGCTTCAATTAAAGAGCGATGAACTACCAAATCTGCATATCGTCTTATTGGCGAAGTGAAATGTGCATATTTATCCAGGGCCAATCCGAAATGGCCTATATTGGACGGTGCATAAACAGCTTGAGACTGCGTTCTTAAAACCATCATGCTGATAAGATGGGAATAAGGATGGCTTTTGGCCTGTGTAAGAAGGTGATTAACTTGTTTCGGCTTGGAAATGCTGCCTGGTAGGCTAAGACCAAAACTGTCCAGAAATTGACGTGCGCTATCAAGCTTATCCGAGGCTGGTCTGTCATGCACCCTGTAAACACAAGGGGCCTTTTTATCCTCCAAAGCTCTTGCTGCTGCAACATTTGCCAGGATCATGAATTCTTCTATAAGTTTGTGTGCATCAACACGTGACCTAGTTTTTACTCCAGTCATATTTCCTTTTTCATCGATTAAAATCTGTCGCTCAGGAAGGTCAAGATCTAGGGCACCTCGTTCCTGGCGAGCATTCTCGAGAATTTCGTAAACTTTATAAAGCGGTTCTATTACTTGTTCCATTAACGGGTCAGTTGCGTCGTCGGTTTGCCCGTCCTTGGCTGCTTGTAGCTGTTCATACACAAGTCTTTCTGCCGATTTCATTAGGCCGCGAACACATTTGTGACCTATAAGTGCCCCATCTTTGTTGATCCACATATGCATTGCAAGGCAGGCGCGTTCAACACGAGGCATCAGTGAGCAAAGGCCATTAGAAAGGTTTTCTGGGAGCATTGGTACAACGCGATCAGGAAAATAAGTTGAGTTCCCGCGTTTCCACGCTTCACGGTCAAGTGCGCTCCCGTCGCGCACATAGTAAGATACATCGGCAATGGCCACAATAAGGTGCCACCCATCTGGGTTTTTAGGGTCTGGGTCAGGCTCCGCAAAAACCGCATCATCATAATCTCTGGCATCTGCACCATCTATTGTAACAAGAGGTATATCGCGTAAATCTTCGCGTCCCTTTAGGCTTGGGACATCAAGGCCTTCGGCTTCCTTTAAAACGTCGTGTGGGAACTCTTCATTAAGGCCGGCTTCATGAAGTGCAATAAGGGAAATAGCCCGCGGGTCATCCTCGCGGCCTATGACTTCACGGATGCGCACCTTTTTTAGTTTCATACCGCGAGAGGGTTGTATTTCTCCTAATGCCAAGTCCCCGTCACTAGCACCGTTAAGGTCAGCCTGGGGGATTTCGAAATCGTGTTTGGACTTTCTATCGGTAGGCCGAAGTACAAAGCCTTTTTTCTGTTGAACAACAAGCCCCATAACACGACCCGTTGCTTCATCCAGTGATTTAATGGGGACAGCTTCATAATCAACTTGCGAACTCGTTTTGCGAATTCTTGCCAAAACCCTTGCACCAAGTGTTGGGGCAGGGTGGCCTTTTTTGCCGGGCAAAACTTCTATTCTTGGGTGGGGCCCTTGCAATTCTTCATTCCAGTCGACCGGACGGGCAAAAACATCGCCGTCTATGTCTATATCAATAACTTCAATTATAGTTACTGCAGGTAAACCTTCGGGAACGCTATAGCGTTGCCCCGGTTGTCGGACTATAAGCCCATCTTTTTCCAGTTGGCTTAACATGGCTTTAAACGGCCGCCGGTCATCACCCTTGATTTTAAAAACTTGGGTCAAGTCGCGTTTGCTAAGCGGCTCCCGCATGGAAGCGATAAAAGAAAGAAGATCGGATTTTTCAGGTAAAGCCATACCCCAAAGGGTATAGGCAGAAGCCTTTAATAGAAAGAGAAGTTTTCAGAAAAAGCTAATATTATGGTGGAGAAGTACTTTTGTGTTAGCTCTTCTTCTTAGCTTTGGTTGTTTTCTTGGCAGTAGTTTTCTTTTTCGCGGACTTTTTCTTCGTTGTTTTTTTCTTAGGTGCGGCTCCGCCTTTTGCTTCTTTGGCTGCTTTTTTAATAGCGTGCTCTGCAATAAGATCCACGGCACGATTTAAGCCAACTGACACAACATCATCCCCTTTGGGTAAAGAGACATATGTTTTTTCATGCTTCAGGAATGGGCCGAATCTGCCTATACCAGCAGTTATCATTTCACCTGTTTCAGGGTGCTTTCCTACATCTCTCGGTAAAGCTAAAAGATTTAGCGCCGCATCAAATGTTACTTCATCAATACTCATCCCTTTTGGTAAACCCTGACGTTTAGGTTTATCCTTACTTTTTTCTGGCGGGTCAATCTGAACGTAAGGCCCATAAGGCCCTTTTCTTAACGAAACGATACGTCCATTATCTGGGTGCTCGCCAAGTATTTTCGGTTCAAAACTTAAAGTATTTTGTGAGCCCCCTTTTTCATCTCCGTCCCCGGAATTTTCATCGGGAACTACCAAGGGTTGAGTGTGTTTGCATTCGGGGTAGTTCGAACATCCAATAAATGCGCCGTATTTACCAAGTTTTAAAGACAGCCTACCTTCTCCACAAGTCGGGCACTTTCTTGGTTCCGGATTGTCTTTTGTAACCGGGAAAAAGTGAGGTCCCAATTCCGCGTCAAGATGATTCAAAACATCTGTGATACGTAACTCTTTGGTTTCATCAATGGCATTTTTAAAGTCACCCCAGAAATGGGTCAGCGTATCTTTCCAAAAAACGTGACCTTCTGTGATACCATCTAATTGTTCTTCCATATTTGCCGTAAAGTCATAATCAACATAGCGCGCAAAATATTTTTTCAGAAACTCTGTAACCAGCCTTCCCCTATCTTCGGGGATAAAGCGCTTTCTTTCCATGCGCACGTAATTGCGGTCGCGCAAAACTTGTAGAATAGAGGCATATGTTGACGGACGGCCAATACCTTTTTCTTCAAGATTTTTGACCAGTGTAGCCTCTGAATATCGGGGCGGCGGCTGTGTAAAGTGCTGATTAGGGGTAACACTTAGTGTCTTTAGCTTATAACCTTCTTCCAGCTGTGGGAGGCGATTTTCATCCGGCTCATCATCTGAGGCAGGCTCATCATCATCCTTTGACTCTGTATAAAGTGTTAGAAAACCATCGAAAGCAACCGTCGATCCGGTGGCACGCAATACCACATCGTCCGTCCCATCGGAAATATCTGCAGAGACTTGATCCATTATGGCATTTTCCATCTGGCAAGCCACTGTTCTCTTCCAGATCAGCTCATAAAGCTTAAGCTGTTTATCATCAAGATACTTACGCATCTGTGCAGGACGTTTAAATAAATCGGTGGGGCGGATAGCTTCGTGAGCTTCCTGTGCATTTTTGGCCTTGCTCTTGTAAGCTCGAGGAGAGTCAGGTAGATAGTCTTTCGAATAATCACTCTCAATTAGTCGACGTGCCTGGCCGATGGCATCGCCTGAGAGGGTAATACCATCTGTTCTCATATATGTAATAAGACCAACGGTTTCGCCATCTATTTCCACACCTTCGTAAAGTTGTTGTGCCAATCGCATCGTTTGGCTGGCTGAGAGTCCCAAACGTCTGGAGGCATCCTGCTGCAAAGTTGAGGTTATGAAAGGGGCGTAAGGCTTTCTTTGAACCTTTTTCTTCTCTACTTTTTGAATAACCAGATTCTTATTTTCAATCCGCTGGACAGCAGAGCTGGCTTCTTTTTCGCTTCCAATATCCATTTTATCAAGGCGATTGCCTGATAGATGTGTCAGCTTTGAAAGAAAGGGCGCGCCATTTGGTGTTTGGAGGCGAGCCTCTATGCTCCAATATTCTTCGGATTTAAATTTTTCTATTTCGGATTCCCGCTCACAAATGAGACGCAGCGCGACTGATTGAACACGCCCAGCAGAGCGCGAACCAGGTAATTTTCGCCACAACACCGGTGAAATATTAAATCCGACAAGATAATCCAACGCGCGGCGTGCCAAATAGGCCTGAATAAGCGGATCATCCAGTTGACGCGCATGTTCAAAAGCATCCTGTACGGCCTTTTTGGTTATTTCGTTGAACGTAACTCTTTTTACATCAATGTCTTTTAAAAGTTTTTTATCCTGCAAAATTTCTTTTACATGCCATGATATGGCTTCTCCTTCACGATCCGGGTCAGTTGCAAGATAAAGCGTCTTTGCATTTTTGACCGCTTGGCTAATTTCTTTCATGGTTTTAGAGCCGCGATCCGAGACTTCCCAAATCATATTGAAGCCATCGTCAGGATCGACCGAACCGTTTTTGGAAGGAAGGTCCCGAACATGTCCGAAAGACGCCAATACTTTGTAATTATTCCCAAGATATTTATTGATTGTTTTTGCCTTTGCGGGCGATTCAACGATTACAAGATTGTCAGCACTCAATGATTTTTCCTTCCAAGATAAGGTATTTTTTAAAACCTGCCTATGCTGAAATGACATGATCTGATCATTTCGTCAATATAAAGCCTTATATAAATATAGAGGCGTGACAGGTAAATTGCCACGGATTTAATAACTTTAAAGGTTTAACCGATAAGACTGACACGGTTACCGGGAAGGCGTTGTAGCCGTCCTGCCAGTTCCAGTTCAAGTAATGTGTTTTGCACATTCTGTACTGATTTTCCGCTATTGCGGATTATTTCATCAACGGATGTAGCGCAATGTGAAAGGGATTGCAGAACCAGATCCCGATCATTGTCGGAAAATACCATTTCCTCTTCTTGAGCTATGGTTTTCTCTTCAAAATGTTGCCCATCTTCGAAAAGGCCGCCATTTTTACTAAAGGATGTCAGGTCAAAATTGATGTTTTCCAGAATATCGGAAGATTTTTCAGTCAAAATTGCGCCATCCTTTAGAAGTTTATTGGGGCCGCCCGATCTTGGGTCTGATGGGAAACCGGGAACGGCAAAAACGTCCCGCCCTTGTTCGGCGGCCATCCTCGCGGTAATCAGGGAGCCCGAGCGGATAGAGGCTTCCACTACCAGAACTCCGCTAGATAGACCTGAAATTATACGGTTTCGTCTTGGGAAATGCCGTGCGGTCGGGTTTGTGCCGACAGGATTTTCCGCAACGATCAGCCCGCCAAGCTCTATGATATCTTTATAAAGACCTTCATTCTCCCGTGGGTAAACTATGTCCGCTCCGCCTGCGACGACAGCGATAGTACCAGTCTTTAAAGACCCTTGATGTGCAGCTGTATCAATACCTCTGGCAAGCCCTGAAGTTACAATTATGTTTTCTTCCCCCAATTCACGTGCAATTTTTTGCGTAAATTGGCGCCCGTTTATGGAAGCATTTCGTGCACCTACAATGCCAAAACATTTTCGGGTCAATAGGGATATGTTTCCAAGGCAGGATAAAACGGGAGGTGCATCATCAATGGCTTTCAATGTCTCAGGGTAAGTTTCCTCATAAGAGCAAACAAACTTCCCTCCATTTTTTTTAAGAATTTTATATTCTTTTTCGATCGTTTCGGCAGGGCATATTTTAATGCGCCGTTTGGCGCCTCCGCGGGCTATTAGATCCGGCAAAGCATTCAGAGCTTTTTCAGCGGTTTGGTAGCGTGCAAGCAAATGGTGAAAGGTTACGGGGCCAATATTTTCACTTCGCGATAACCTAATCCAAGCAAGTTGTTCAGGTGTAAGTGAGGCACCAGCTTTAGCCATTTTTCTTCCCAATTCGCGGCTCTTCTCCTCTAATCAGGCGACGAATATTGGCGTGGTGGCGTATGAAAACAAGTATAGTGAGTAGGGCAACAAGATAAAATTGATGAGGATCACCAAAATAAAGGGCGAAAGCGGGAGCGCATGCCATTGCGATTAATGCGGAGAGGGAGGATATCCTGAAAATAAGCGAGCTTAAAAGCCAGGCAAGGCAGGTCAAGAGTCCCGTAGGTAATGATAAAGCAAGAAGAGTTCCCAATGTTGTTGCAACCCCTTTGCCACCTTTAAATTTGAGCCAGACAGGAAAATTATGTCCCAGAACGGCCCCAAGTGCTGCGCCGAAAGCACCATGTATGCCCAGTAAGGCCGAGAAAAGGATGACAGCAATCGCGCCTTTGGAAGAATCCAGAACAAGTGTCAGGGCAGCAAGTGGTTTATTACCTGTGCGTAAAACATTGGTTGCCCCAATATTGCCTGAGCCTATTTTTCTGATATCGCCGTATCCACCCAGATAGGCGAGCACAAGCCCAAAAGGTATGGAGCCAAGCAAGTATCCACCTGCAATGCCCAAAAATCCATTTAGCTGAATGTGGTCTAGAAAATGTTCCATATTATACCTTTTTATGGGATTTCAATTTAACTGACAAGGCTTTCAAGTATAGCCATTCTAATAGGAAGGCCGTTTTCCATTTGTTTAAAGATAAATGATTTATACGGGTCATCGGCAACATCATCAGCAATTTCCACACCCCTGTTCATCGGCGCGGGGTGCATAACCATTACATTTTCCTTCGCCAATTTCAGGCGTTGCTGTGTCAGCCCGTAATTTCTAAAATACCAATCATCGTCTGGGATCGCAGAGGCTTCCATTCTCTCTTTTTGATTTCTAAGCATCATTATAACGTCACAATCTTTTACACCCTCATTCATATCTGTGAAAGTTTTTATATCTTCAAAAGGCAACCTGTTTATGGTCAATGTAGGGGGAGAAATCAGTCTGAGTTTGGCGCCTTTTTGATGTAACAATTGAATGTTGCAGGCAGCCACACGTGAGTGTGCAATATCGCCACATATCGCAATGGTTAATCCATTTATACTCCCTTTTTGTTCTTCAATTGTAAATGTATCCAGAAGAGCCTGGGAGGGGTGAGCGCGGTAAGAATCTCCCGCATTTATAATAGGGCAATCCATAAGTGTTTTGAATGTATATGGAGCCTTAAATTCTGAAGAACGTACAATCAAACCATCTGGTTTGTATGATGAAACGCACCGTATTGTATCCGTTAATGTTTCGCCTTTTTTAAGGGAATTGGCATTGTTGTCCCAGTGAATAACTGACCCACCCAACCTGTATACAGCCATGTCAAAAGAGGTGCGTGTACGTGTAGAATTTTCTAAGAACATGGAAAAAACAACTTTCCCGTCTAGTGGTTTTTTCGAATAATTTCCACGAGATAATTCATCCTTAATTTGTTTTGCCTTTATAAGGATTTTATCTATCTGATCAGTTGTAATACTTTCAATGTCCAGAAGGTGGTTCATGATATTTTATCCTATTATTTTCTTTTTTGTATAATTCTGAATGGTTGCTTCTGACAATCCCAGAAGGTTTTGTAAAACTCTCACTGTATCCTCACCACATATTGGCGGTGACTTGGTATAGGAAACAGGGGTTTGACTAAGTTTTATGGGCGAACCAACAAGTTTTATATCTTTCCTGGCTTGTGGATGACGCATTTCAATTTTCATATCCCTGGATTTGATCTGCTCGGAACTGAATGCCTCTTCAATGTTTTGAACCAGCGAGGAGGGTATGTCTGATGCCCTGAATTTTGAAAGCCAATAAGTCCCGGGGTGCATTTTTAAAATCTCGCTTATCAACGAAATAATTTCTTGCCTATGCTTCACGCGTGACTGGTTGGTTTTAAAACGGCTATCTAGGGCCCATTCTTTATGACCTAAGACTTCGCAAAGTCTAGAGAACTGGGTGTCATTCCCAACCGCTATAATTATATGTCTGTCGGAAGTTTCAAAAGATTGATAAGGAACAATTGCTGAATGCGCATTACCAAATCTGGGGGCTGTTTCCCCGCTGGTCAGGTAAAACTGCGCCAGGTTAGAGAGGGAGGCCAACGTGCAATCAGTTAGCCCGAGGTCTATATATTGCCCTTCTCCTGTCAAATCTCTGTGACGCAACGCGGCAAGTATCGAAATGCTTGCGTATAGACCTGTAATGATATCGCTGAGCGCAACTCCCACTTTCATAGGGTTGCCATCAGTTTCACCTGTAACGGACATTAATCCACTAAAAGCCTGTGCCATAAAATCATAGCCGGGTTCTGTGTGTTCCGGTCCTGTTTGCCCAAAACCGCTTATCGAGCAATAAACGAGACCTGGGTTAATCTTTCGTAAGTCTTCATAGGTCAGCCCGTATTTCGCTAATTTTCCTGGTTGGAAATTTTCGATAAAAACGTCACTTATTGCTGCAATTTCCTTTATAAGCTGCTGTCCTTCTTGTTGGGAAAAATCAATCGCAAGAGAGTGTTTGTTGCGATTGGCAGACAGGTAGTAGGCGCTTTCCGTGGTGTCATTGTCATCAGCGTCTTTTAAAAATGGGGGGCCCCATTTTCTGGTGTCATCGCCCGAGCCTGGCTTTTCTATTTTCAAAATTTCTGCACCCAAATCGCCAAATGTCTGGGTACAAAATGGCCCAGCCAGAACTCTAGACATATCTAGTACCCGTAGGCCCTTAAGCGCAGATTTTTTATGTTGGGATATCATCTCAGAAATAAGGGGAATATAAATGTAAACAAGATAACTATTATTCCGAAAACAAACCCTGGGCCCGCAGGTATTTTCAGGCGTCTTAGGGAAAATATACCTGTGCGGTGTTTATTTACTAACGCAACGATAATCCCATGTAGCAGACCGCCAGCTGCGCCAAGCGTCATCGCCAATGTCACATTTACAGGGCCAAGCCACAAACCTGCTGCGCCTAAAAGCTTAACATCGCCAAGACCTAATGAGTCGGTTTTATAGTACCAGTTGCCAAAGAAGCGAATAATCCATAATACACCGTAACCCGCCAAAAATCCCAAAGCCATATCAACGGGGGAAAGAAGATAGAATGAGGTTAAAAGGTGGAAAATGATTCCAAGTGCACCGAAAGGGAATACGTATTTATTGGGTAGGAGCATTGTACGCATATCTATAACTGCCAATGTTATCAGAATAATAATGGCAATAAGAAAGGCAAAAAAGGCCAGCAAAAAAAGTCCGCTCATATTCAACAGGCTCTTACAACTTTTTACCGAAGGCAAGAGTTTTATCTCACTTTATTAACGGCTCTTGTAATAACAGTCCAAAGAGGGCAGTATGGAAATCCGAATTTTTAATTTTTCTTTTGGTTTTCATGGATAATATTTTACTCGTAGAAGATAATGATTTCGTTAGGATGCAGATACATAAATTTCTTGCAGACGAAGGATTTAACATTATCGAAGCCTCGGATGGTCTCACAGCACTTGGGTCCATGAAAGGCAATATTTCTCTTGCAATTGTTGACATCAGGATGGAGCCGATAGATGGTTTCGAGTTTGTTAAATCAATTCGCGCAAAAGATTACAAAACCCCGGTAATTTTTGTTACGGGAGATCAGAACTCAGATATTTTAAACGAGGCCAATAAATTAGGTGTAAGTGCGGTCTTGAAGAAGCCGGTTCAAAAAGATAGACTAGTTAAGATGGCCGCCCGGGCTATTTCTCAATTTAAGCGCTCAGAAACTCGCGCAAAGGATTTCTAAATATATGTTTATAAAGGCAAAAAACGTTTTTGCAGCTTTACTGGTTGCAGCGACCATACCCCTATCGGGCTGTGCTAATGTCAGCGTGCCTGATTCGCGAAATGTTAAAATTCCGGCACCCCAGCAAGCTGAAGAGCGCCGCGCGGCTATTAATGAAAGGCCGGATGCTGTTATGTATCTTCCTTTGGGTTCGGATGTCCTCCTTCCGGAAGCAGGTGAAGAAGAACGTTTGCCTCCGGCGATAGTTGGCCCCTTCGAGTTGAGGGGTGAAACACTGGCAGGGGCTTTGCAGCTTATATTGGATGGTCAGGACATACCTCTTGCGTTTGAAACGGAGGAGGGGCTTACAAGAAGGGTTACTGTAGCCAACCTAAAAGGTGAATTGGGTCAGGTAGTGTCTCGTGTTTGTTCTTTGGCTGACTTGTACTGTTCTTTCGAAGACGGAATGCTGGTTATAAAAGATACTCAGGTATTTACAGTATCAATTCCTCCACTGGCAGAAGCTGAAACCTTTTTAACGGATGTATCAGCAGCCTTGGCTGAAATTCTGGGAACCTCTCCTATTACAGATCCTTCCACGCGCACTATAGTTTACAGGGCAAGCGCCCGAACTGCGGAAATGGCGGAGCGTTATTTCCAGAGGTTGCGTTCAAATACAGCTCTGATTGTATTTGAAACCTATATTTGGGAGGTTACTTTAAATAACGGTAATTCTACAGGAATTGACTGGCAGCAAA
>NZVS01000007.1 GCA_002701555.1 Alphaproteobacteria bacterium
AGCGTTGGTTTTTACGTGAGGACGCATTTCGTGCAATATAACATTTACGCCCATGTTTGCAGCTTGCCATGCAGCTTCAGAGCCTGCCAGCCCGCCACCAATAATATGGAGTTTCTTAGTCATAATAGAAAGATATACTAGAAGTCTTTAGACTTCAATCAGATCAACAAGCTCGCTACCATGGTCAAAGGCCGCGCATGCAAGTGTACCTCCGAAACCACAGCCACCATCTATAGTCGCAGTTACGCCGTTAACATAAACGCCCTTATGATCCGGATCATAACCTCGAACAACGCGAGAGAAGGGGTCATAAGCTTTATGAATATCCCGAAAGTTTTTCTTCGCCCACCAGAAGCTGTCACCTTGAGAACTTAGTGATTTGTTGAGGTCTATGCCAGCATTCACAAAAAGCATAGGTGTTTCAATATTTTGATCTGTGTGAGCCGCGCGTTTGAGGTGAGCCATAAACTTATCATAGCCCGCGATGGAACGGAGTGCCTCGCGAACTTTACCGGTCCAGCGGCACATGCCCATAACACCGGAGCGCGCAGCATATAAACCGTCATGGCGGTCAAGGTCAAAGCCATCTAATGTCGATGATAAACCATTACCCAACATCCACAGGTAAATAGTTTCGGGATCAGAAGCAAAGGGCAGCTCAAATAGTTTGTTTAGCATTTCTTCCTGACTTCCGCGTAGGTAAATTATATCTTCGGGAAGAAAGCCGGGGATTGACAGCACAAGACGACGGAAGGTTAGTAATTCCTCAATAGTTTCTTTCGGGGCAAAACCGTAGCCTATATAGTTTCCGGTATAGACAATCTTGTCGCCTTTTTGAATTTTGGTAAGCAAATCATCATGTACGGCAAACAATTTATCGATATCAGCATGGATTGAGCCAATAACCCAAACACGGTCGGGGCTTCCAAGTATGGAGAGGGAGGTAGAGTCGGAAAGGTTTGTAATACACATATGAGGATTTCGAAAGAGATACGAAGTGAATTTTAAGGGGTGTGCCGGTAAGGATTTACCAGAATCTATTTAAGTATACAGGAATCTCAGTGAGATAAAAGGGTTCATTAGAAAAAGCTCAATAAAAAAACCCGCCTTAATTTAAGAGGCGGGTTTCAAAGTTCTTTTTAATAAATGACAGTTATTAGGCAGCTTTATCCATTACGGTTTTAGAGCTGTTCATGCCCATAAGTTCTTCAAGACGTGTAACGGCTTGTGTTTCTGTAATGCTTTCAACGGCTGCGACCTCACGTGCAAGACGCTCAAGCGCTGATTCATATATCTGGCGTTCAGAGTAAGATTGTTCATTATCTTCTTCAGGGCGTTTAAGGTCGCGAAGTACTTCTGCAATAGCAACCGGGTCACCTGAATTAATTTTTGTTTCATATTCCTGAGCGCGGCGAGACCACATTACACGGCGCACACGAGAGCGGCCCTGAATTGTCGTAAGTGCATCATCAATGCGATTTGTTGTGCAAACTTTACGAAGGCCTGCGGATTTAGCTTTAAAAAGAGGTACTTTTAATTTCATACGGTCTTTTTCAAAAGTAATGGCATACAACTTTACATCCATTCCACCAATTTTTGTCGTTTCGATACCGTCAATGCGACCCACACCATGTGCTGGATATACAACATAGTCGCCGGTTTCAAACATTTGATTGTCATTCTCTGCCATTTTATTTCCTTTATTATTGATTTTTTGTCTATTTACCAAAAAAGAGGGTTGCAAACTGTCCTCTTACATTTTAAACAGGAATCATCGTAGTTGCTGGTAATGCGCCTTATGAAAAACTCTCGTTATTGAATGTTCATGTAAGCTATCATAAAAATTGCCAAATTTCAACTTTTCTTAAATTATTGTTAATTTATTAGCTTTTTCTGATGCTTAATAAACAGAAGCTATTAATCACCTTCACCAGGTGATTCTGAAAAGTATTTGGGGTATTTATCCGCAATGTCTTTAAATTCTTCTGCTTCCGGCATTTTTGGCTTTTTCCGCGTTAAAACTGGCCAGATTTCTGAAAAATCGCGGTTCATCTCAAGGAATTTGTCTGCGCGCTCATCAGAGTCGGGAACAATAGCCTCTATCGGGCACTCAGGTTCACAAACGCCACAATCTATGCATTCATCTGGATGAATAACCAGCATATTCTCACCTTCGTAAAAGCAGTCGACGGGACAGACTTCGACACAGTCGGTATATTTGCAATTAATACAGATGTCTAAAACTACATAGGTCATACTTCACATTCCTTAAAAACAGAGTAGGTTAAGATAATGATTAGAGGGGGCATAAATCAAGTCCAGTTTTTATAATTTTACAGGAATACATATAGTATGGGTAAAACGCTTCGGTTTATATTAGGGGATCAGCTCTCGCACAAGATCAGTTCTTTAAAAGATGCTGATCCTAATAAAGATATAATTTTCATGTGTGAAGTCTGGGATGAAACCCGCTATGTGAAACACCATAAAAAGAAGATTGCCTTTCTTTTTTCAGCAATGCGGCATTTTGCCAATGAGTTAAAAAGTAAAGGCTATAATGTTGATTACGTACAGCTTGACGAGGATGGCAATACTGGATCTTTTACAAGTGAACTTGAAAGAGCGCTGAAAAGACACAAAGCTGAGGAAGTTATTATAACCTTTCCGGGTGAATACAGGGTTTTGGAGGAAGTAAAAAGCTGGTCAGAAAAGCTGGGTATTTATGTGGGCATTCGCGATGATGACCGCTTTTTATCGACCCGAGAAGAGTTTGCCGAGTGGGCTGAGGGTCGCAAAGGCCTTACGATGGAGTATTTTTATAGGGAAATGCGACGCAAACACGATATTTTAATGGACAAAAACGGGGGTCCGGAGGGCGGCGAATGGAATTACGATAAACAGAATAGGGAACCCCTGCCTGATAGTATTGAACTACCGGTAAAAACAATGTTTCAGGCTGATGATATTACTGAAAATGTGCTTAGGCTGGTTGAAAAAAAGTTTAACGACCATTTTGGTGATTTGTATCCGTTCAATTTTGCCGTCACGCGTGCTGAAGCATTAAGAGCGTTAAACCGATTTATAGAAGAACGCCTTCCGTGTTTTGGGAAATATCAAGATGCCATGAAAGAGGGAAAACCTTTCCTTTTTCATTCTCATATAAGCGCATATCTAAATTCTGGTTTATTAACTCCAGATGAAATTTTAGAAAAGGCTGAAAAAGCATATAAAGATGGTCACGCCCCTTTAAATGCAGTTGAGGGTTTCATCAGGCAGGTTTTGGGGTGGCGTGAATTTATACGCGGTATGTATTGGCATTTTATGCCTGATTATGAACACAAGAATTTTTTTCATGCACAAAGAAAACTACCTGATTTTTTCTGGGATGCTAACACAAAAATGAATTGTATGAAGCAATGCATTAAAGAGACGAAAGAAAACGCCTATGCCCATCATATACAACGTCTCATGGTTATCGGGAACTTTTGTCTTCTGGCGGGGCTTAGTGTAGAGGAAGTCAATGAATGGTATTTGATTGTATATGCTGACGCCTATCAATGGGTAGAGCTTCCAAATGTGACGGGCATGATTTTGTACGCCGATGGAGGGCTACTTGCAAGCAAGCCTTATGCAGCTAGTGGATCTTACATAAATAAAATGTCGGATTATTGTAAAAATTGCGAATATAAGGTTACCGAAAAAACTGGAGAGGATGCGTGTCCTTTTAATTACCTTTATTGGGACTTTCTGGATCGGAATGAGAAAAAGCTTAAATCAAATCATCGCTTGTCCATGATTTATAAATCCTGGGAAAAGAGAGATAGCGGGATCAAGAAAACTATTAAAGAAGATGCAGCCAAATTTTTAGAGGATTTGTAAATGTCAAAACAGAACATAAGTCAAAAGCGCAAAAGCCAGAAAATTGTATGGATTACGGGTGCGTCATCGGGAATTGGACGTGAAACGGCAAAACGGTTGGCGCGTGATGGTTGGACAGTCTGTGTTAGTGCCCGTTCGGAGGATAAGCTCAAAAGCCTTTCTAAAGAATGTACAAAAATGCCCGGGGTTGTCATGCCCTTTCCCTGTGACGTCACAGATGAAGATAAAGTCGCGAAAGTAGTTAATACTATAGAGGAATCTGTAGGGCAGATTGATGTGGTTCTGTTAAATGCCGGAACCTATATTTCAAATTCAGTTGAGAAATTTACCGCAGAGTCATTTAAAAAACACACAAAAGTTAATCTTGAGGGCACGGTTAATTGCCTTGCGGCAGTGCTGCCGAATTTTCTAAAAAGAAAAGAAGGTCACATTGCAATCGTTGCCAGCGTCGCTGGTTACAGAGGGCTGCCTAGGTCTATTTCTTATGGTGCTACAAAAGCGGCGTTGCAAAATCTGGCAGAAGCTTTGGCTATAGAGACACTCGATAAAAATATAAAAATTCAGATTATAAATCCTGGATTTGTAAAAACACCCCTCACTGATAAAAATGACTTTCATATGCCCATGCTTATGGAGGTCGACAAGGCAGCAGATAAACTTGTTAAGGGACTCTATTCAGATAAATTCGAAATTACTTTCCCTTTACTATTTGCTGAGATTTTAAAGTTTGTCGGCTTACTTCCGCACAAACTATATATTAAGCTCGTTTATAAAATCACAAAAGATAAACTTAATTAACAACTACATAAGTAGAACCTTATGTTTTCCTTGAATTGAAACATTCTTTATGATTTACTCATTCCCATAATAATAAAATTACAAAAATCGGGAGTAACGATGTCTGACTTTGATAGAGAAGAATTTGATAAAACCAACGTACATTCACGTGTGGAGGTGCGACGCTCATTACTTGATCGTGCCTGGAAGCGTGGCATGGAAGAAGGTGGCGTCGAAACAGCAAAAGAAGCACAGGCTGAGATGCGTCAGACAATCACAAATATTGCTCTCAAATCTGAGGAAGAGGGGCGCAAAGTAAGAGGCCTTCTTGATGCAGCCGCAAAACGTCTTGAGGCTGAGGGTTCACGTGCTACTGTTGCATTCAACATGGTTGCTGAAATGGAAGGCCGCGAAGATCGTATTCTTAAAACAGACGTATTTAATAAGTTAAAAGAAGGGTCTGCTGCAAATGACACAACTGAAGCTGAGAATGATGTTACACCTCAGGAAGTTGAGCAGTATATGCTTGATAATGGTCTAGACTATATAGATGAAGAGGGCATCGTAATTGATTACAGTGGCCACATACTTGTTAGAGATGAGGATAAGCATATAGCTAAGGAAGTTCTAGGAATTGATATGCCAGAATCGGGTGAGGGAAACGATGCTTGGGTTTTAGCTATATCAGACATGCGGGATCTTAAAGACATACCAGTCTTTGAAATGAAGTAGCTATTATTTTTGCTTAAATAATTAGCGGCTCTGGATTTTTGCCAGGGCCGTTTTGTTTAGCGGGTAAAACCACATAATAAAAATGAGAAGCAGCTTTACAAGTATCGGTACGGCACAGAAAAGTATAAGTAAAACATGCGTGTTCTCATCGGGAAAGTTTACCCAGTCCAGAATAGGAAAAGCAATTCCTGCTGCTATGGCGAGAGACAGTTTCGTCGACATACCCCAAAGTGCAAAATAAAGGCCGGCGCGGCGCTCGCCACTTTCCACGAGGTCATAGTCGACAACATCCGCTTGCATTGATGAGGGTAATGCAAGGTCCGCACCAACTGAAGCGCCGGTAAGGATACATATAATCATAAACATTAGGCTATCGCCGCTATCCACAAAAGGTACAAAAGCAAAGACCAGACATGCCCATGCCATAGCGATAGACCAGCTTTTATGCTTTCCAATTTTTCTGGCTAGTTTTACCCAAAGAGGAAGAAAGATCATACCAGTAACAAAATAAGCAAAAAGGTAAGGGCCGACAGTTTCGTCGCCACCTATGACATTTTCCACAAAAAGTATGGAAAGAATCGCAACCAAGCCATTAGAGAAAGCGTTAAATAAATAGCAAAAAATCAATATCCGAAAAGGTTTATTGCTTTTCAGAACGCTCAAACCTTTTCTAAAACCTATTTTCGTTTCCTGTACATGTTGGGGATCGGGAACTCTCCAAAAAAATATGGCTGTAGATATTGGTAAAACAGTACATATAAATATAGCTATAAAACGTACAGCCTCTCCCTGGCTTTCACCCTCTGCTAGACCGAGGTAAGAGATCATACCTAAGGTAAGTACTGTACCAATGATAGTACCGGCCTCGCGGAAACCCGCTATTCGGCTTCGTTCATGATAATCAGTAGAAAGCTCTGTACTTAGAGCAGTTAACGGCAGCATCATCATGGTCCAGCCTAGATACATTATACAAGACCATAACATCATATAATAAGCATCAATGCTTTCCCCGGTGGGAACAAGAAGCATCCATGTACCAATCATAGTTATAGGCAGCCCTAATAAAATATAAATCTTTCTTCGCCCAAAACGGTTTTTAGACTTATCACTTAGCAAGCCGATTATTGGGTCAGTACCAACATCCCATATTCCAGATAGAAAACGAACAAAGCCTACGGCGGCAAGTCCAAGACCAAGTTGCTGGGCATAAAAAGCCGGTAGATAGATGTAGACGGGCAATAGCATTGCTGCCAAGGGCATCGCCGGAAAACCGTATGCCAAAAGAGTCGAGAGCGTGAGTTTTTTTCCGCTATGTTCGTTGAAGAAATCTTTATAAAGCATTTACTGGCGTATCCATTGGTGTGTATGTGACGCCTGTTTTATCGGCTGTTAATTTCACCCTTGTTCCTATAGGCATAATCTTTAAATCATTGCCATGTCCAAAAGGAGCATCAACAACAACAGGTATGTTTAATCCTTTAGTATGTTCTTTAATTAAATCTTCGACCTCATAAGGGAAGGGAAGTCGACCATTATTAAGATTCATGGAAAAGCCGCCTACTATTATACCGGATAAATCCTCAAACTTTCCCAATCTCTTTAACTGTAGCAGCATACGATCGATATTACGTAACTCTTCCATTTCGTCTTCTATAAATAAGATAGCGTCTTTAAAGTCAGGAGCATATTCCGACCCCATAAGATAAGTAAAAATACAAAGGTTTCCCCCAATGAGATGGCCTTCACCTTCCCCATAATTGAGGATTTTGCTGTCTGTCCATTGATCGGGCGTAAGTTTTTTACCAGATGTAACATTAAAGAAGTCTTTTAGATACTTTGAGCCATCATCAGCAGAAAAACGTCCCGCATCTGGGCCATGTAATGTAGCTGTTTCACTTTTAGCCAAAAGTGCGTTTAAAAGCGCTGTATTGTCGGAGTACCCAATGAGTATTTTCTGGTGTTGCTTTAAGATATTAAAATCAAGATGCTCTAAAAGATGCAGAGTTCGTGTACCACCCGCAGCTGTAACAATAGCTTTTATGTCAGGATCACACCAATATTCAGTGAAAGCTTTGGCCCGCTCAGGTAGTGATCCAGCCCATTCATGCAGTCTTAAGCCATTATTTGGATGAATTTTGACTTTAAAACCTGCATCTTCGAAATTTTTAGCACATTTTTGGAGTTTTTGAGGGTCAAGCCAACGAGATGTTGCAACGATGCCAATAGTATCTCCCTTTACCAAGGCATCAGGTTTCTTAATAGTCATCTGACTTGTCTCCCTTTGTTTTTCATCGATATTTGTATCACATCAATAGTACCAACTTTAAATCCTGCTTCACAATAGCACAAATATTCTTCCCATAGCTTTTTAAAGCGTTCATCTTTAGCACCTCCTTGAAGGTCCGGCCACTTATCCTGAAAACTTTGATGCCATATATTAAGGGTTTTTGCGTAGTCTTTACCAAAGCTTACATGATCGTTTATGCTTAAACCCGAATTTCTAATCTGTTGTTCGAGAACTGATTGACAGGGAAGCATCCCACCGGGGAATATATATCTTTGTATGAAGTCAGCTGTACTTTTGTAGCTATCGTAACTCTCTTCCTCAATGGTTATAATCTGCAAATTGGCAATGCCATTTTTGTTCAATTTTTTCTTTATAGTTTCGAAAAATAAAGGCCAATAAGCTTCTCCCACCGCTTCAAACATTTCTATGGATGCAATCCGGTCATATTTACCTTTTATATCCCTGTAATCGCACAATTTAATGTCCACAAGATTTTGAAGATTTGCATTTTCAATGCGCCTTTTTGCATATTCGTACTGGGACGGCGAAATTGTTATTGCTGTTACCTTACACCCGATATTGCTTGCTGCGTATTCGGCCATTCCTCCCCAACCGCAGCCTATCTCAAGAAGGTGATGGTCTTTTTTTAAATCCAGTCTCTCGCACATAAGCTTATATTTTTGCGCCTGAGCCACTTCAAGTGCTTCATTTCCTGATTTAAAATAAGCAGATGAATAGGTCATGCTTTTATCAAGCCATTGGCTGTAAAAGTGATTGCCTAAATCATAGTGTCTGTAAATATTCTTACTTGCGCCTTTTCTGGAGTTCGGTTGGAACTTGTGAATGATCCATGAAAGCCGTCTATACCACGTGCTGCCCTCAAGCATATGGATTAAATAACTTTCGTTTTTTAAAATAATTTCAAAAAAGGCTGTTAAGTCAGGTGATGTCCAGTCACCATCTAGATAAGCCTCGCAAAAACCCAGCTTTCCTTGTGATATAAAGCGGTTTACTACGCGGTCATTATGGATGTTGATCCTAGCTGAAGGGCCATCTTCATCACCCTTGAAACGAACAGTTTTCCCATCTGGGAGAGTAACATCAAGTGTACCGTTATGAAGGCGAGTCATTAGCTTAAGGGCTAATGCCATGGAACGCGAAGGCTTATATTTTGTTTTAGATTGCTTGCAAAATTTTAGAAACGCCTGAATGCATTCTTCAGACTTTAGAATAAAATCTACATCACAAGTAAGTGTCGTTCCGCGTGGTGACATATAAAAGTTATAGCCTTTTTTTTGGGGTTTTCCAATATTAACACATCTAGGTGATATCTTGTTCCTTTTGATGTGGCTTTGGTATGTATTTAGCGCCTTTTAGCCATAAACGAAGGGCTTCCCAGTGAATACCTGCAATTATTTTTAAGGTTAATAAGGGATGTGTAATAAATGTTTTTAGAATGGCTTTATCAGTAAGGGGAGTTTTCTTGCCATCCCAAGTAGCTGTCAGAATTTTTCCGGTTCGGTCAAATTGATGAATAGCGAAGGAAAGATTTTCATCAGGTTCTTGAAGACTAAAATTATATTCTGCGTCCATTTCCATGAAGGGAGAAACGTGAAACATTTTTTGATGAGCATGTTTATCAATTTTTCCAGGTGTTTCAAGAGGCGCAAGATAGCAATGTTGTTCTCCAAAAGTGTTTTTAACCTGATAGAGGACTGCTTGAAGAGTATGCTTCTTATCGTATAGAAAATAGAGGCTAATTGGATTAAAGACATAGCCAAGGATCCTTGGAAAACCAAGAAAGTAAATCTTCCCACCATTGATATCTATATTTCTGCCATTTGCTATATCAACAATCCATTTATACAAATTATCACCGTTGCGGGGGCCATGGTCCTTATCATAAAACCCCATCAGGTTAAATTTATTGTAAGAAAATAACCTCAAACTGTCAGATAAGGCAGGCATCTCTTCTATATCACAAAAAAGGCTGAAGACCCTGTATTTAAAAGAATGTGTAAAAGGTTTGTGCCTTTTGTGAAAGACACTTCCTACGTATAAGCAGTTCTTCTTAACCTGTTGCATGTACCCCCGCAGGCGACACATCCTTAAATTTCCAGGGTCTTTTACAAGCCCCTAATTTCTCGGCTACAGCTAATCCAGATGTAATACCATCTTCGTGAAAGCCGTAGCCACACCAAGCTCCACAATACCATGTATTTTTAAACCCTTGTAAGCTTGAAATTTTATTCCATGCTTTAATTGCATTCTGGTTATATTGCGGATGTTCATACTCAAATGTCGCAAACACTTTATCTGGAGATATAGCTTTATCCGGGTTAAGTGTAACGAATAAATTATCGTCGCCGCCCAAATAAGTCTGGAGTTTGTTCATCCAGTAGGAGACACAAACTTGTCGATTTTGGTTATCACCGAGGTAATTCCAAGCTGACCATGCTTTCTTACGTCTAGGCATTAAATTTGTGTCTGAATGAAGAACGGCAGTGTTTTTAGAGTAGGGGAAGGATAAAAGGATATCTTTTTCACTCTCACTGCTGTCGTTAAGTATTTTAATAGCCTGATCAGGATGGCACGCAAACACGACGCTATCATAATCTTCATTATCAATATTAACGCCGCTCTCAGAACGAGTGATATTTTTAATTTGATAATCAGTTCTAAATTCACACTTCATAACATGCTTCATTTTGCGTAAGTATTGAACAGAGCCTCCTTTTACAGTCCACCATTGAGGGCGCTTTAAAAGTTTTAGAAGACCGTGGTTTTGGAAAAATCTCAAAAAACTTTTCATTGGATATTGTGCGGCCTCATCAGCACTCATTGACCATATCGCTGCGGCCATAGGCAATATGTGTTTATCTATGAAAATATCAGAGTATTTATTGTCTTTAAGATACTGTCCAAGGCTCGCTTCTTCCTTACTATCCATATATTTAGGGGAGTGTTTATAAAACCTCACAAGATCAAAAAGCATACGGTAATACGAAAATGAAAACAGATTCTTCTTTTGTGCAAATAAGTGATCAGACCCGTATTCGAAATGTCCTTTATTAATTGAAACACCAAAGGACATGTCCGTCTTTAGTGTTTCGACATTTAAATATTTAAAAAGTGCGATGAGGTTAGGGTATGTCCATTCGTTATAAACTATGAAACCGGTGTCGACTTGCCGTCCATCAGGCAGGGTGTAAGTATTAGCATGACCGCCAATACGGTTGTCTCTTTCATAAATGGTCACATCAAAACCATTTTCACCTAATAACCATGCGCAGGAGAGGCCCGAAATACCACTTCCTATGACGGCAATTTTTTTGTTCTTCTGAATCTCGGTCATTTCAGCTTCTTATATGCGGTAAGAGCTTCATCACGGGCTTCAGAATGATCAACTATCGGTCTGGGGTAAGTGTCACCAAGTTTAACACCGGCTTTTTCAAGGGTTGTTTGATCAGCCTCCCATGGTTTGTGAATATACTTATTAGGAAGCTTTGACAACTCAGGACACCATTCAGAAACATATTCCCCTTTAGGATCAAATTTCTCACCTTGCAGGACAGGATTGAAAATCCTAAAGAAAGGTGCTGCATCTGCACCACATCCTGCGACCCATTGCCAGCTTGCAGAATTGTTAGCTAAATCTGCATCTACAAGACAGTCCCAAAACCATTTTTCTCCCTCAGCCCAATGCACCATTAGGTCTTTGATTAAAAAAGACGCTACAATCATGCGTACACGATTATGCATCCATCCTTTTTCCCAAAGTTGGCGCATCCCGGCGTCAACAATTGGGTATCCGGTTTTCCCTTTCTTCCATGCTGTAAGGGCATTTTTATTCTTTTGCCATGGGAAATTTTTAAACTTTTCATTGAGAGGCTTATCTGTAATGCGGTCTTCAAAGTGATAAAGAAGATTGTAAGAAAATTCTCGCCAGCCTAATTCACTGAGGAAAACATCAGAATCCTTATTGGATCCTTTACTCATGTGCTGATGTTTGCGGACTTCATGCCATGCGGTACGAGGAGAAATTTCGCCAAAGTGTAAATGTGGGGATAGTTTGGATGTGCCTTCAACTCCGGGACGATCTCTCATGGTGTTATAATCATCAACACTATGTTTTATGAAATGGCTAAGAGCATTTTTTGCACTTTCTTCACCGATAGACCAATGTTTCTCCATTTTCTTGTACCAGTCTTTTTCAGGTATTAGACCTAACTCCTCAAGTTTGACGGCCGATGATACTTTATTATGGTACGTCAACCGATCGGGTGCGGGTAGGGGGCGATCCGGTTCTCCTGCCTCCAGACAACCATTTTTGTAAAATGCAGTAAAAACCTTGTAAGGTGTTCCCTGTTTAGTCGAAATTGTCCAAGGCTCCCAAATCAGCCCTGCTTTAAATGACTTAACTTCAACGCCGTCATCCTCTAGCGCTTTCTTAATTTCTTTATCTCTCTCTTTTCTCCAAGGCTCGTAACATCTGTTCCAATAAACCGCATCGGCACCAGTATCCTGTATAAGAGCAGGTAAAATGTCTTGTGGTTTTCCGGTAAAAAGATTGAGATTATTGGATAATGACGTGTTTAATGATTGGAGGGAATGGTAAAGCCACCACTTGCTTGCTGCTCCTCGCTTCCAGCTTTTAGGTGTGTCATCATCTTCAATAAAGACGGGTAAAATTTTTGCGCCTTCTTCATAAGCTGAATGAAGTGCGGGGTTATCCTCACGTCTAAGGTCTTGCCTGAACCATATAATGATAGTTTTACTCATGTTGAGTAAGTTATTGTTTTAAAGGCGGATAACCACAAAAAAATTGATAGCGGTTATTTTTCCCGGGCTTTTTCCACAATTTCTTCTAAAACCTGCTCTGCTTTCAAGTTTTCAACTTGGCAGGTTCCCGCAGCCTCGTGTCCACCCCCGCCATATTCCAGCATCAGTTCTCCAACATGCACTTTTGATGTACGGTTAATAATAGATTTACCCACGGCAATAACTGTATTTTGTTTGTTCTTACCCCAAATAACATGTGCGGAGATGTTACATTGAGGGAAGAGGGCATAGACCATAAAACGGTTACCCGCCCAAATATTTTCCTCTTGTCTCAAATCTACGACAACGACATTGTCATACAGTTTTGAGCAGTTTCTTAACTGGTTTTTCTGTTTTTCCCTATGATCTTCGTAAAGCTCAACACGCTCTTTAACGTCAGGCAAGGCGAGTATTTCATCAATATTGTGGTGATCTCTGCAATAGTCGATAAGTTGCATCATCAGCTGATAGTTAGAAATGTTAAAATCCCTGAAGCGACCTAGACCTGTACGTGCATCCATCAAAAAGCTTAAAAGTTCCCATCCTGAGGGGCTTAGAATATCATCTTTTGAAAATTGGGCTGAATCAGCTTTATCGACTGCTTGTATCATGTCTTTAGAGATTTCTGGAAAGGCAGCTGGGCCTCCAAAATATTCATAAACAACACGGGCGGCAGAAGGTGCATCAATGTCAATTATGTGGTTCTCAGGGTTTCCCTTAACACGTGAGGCTTCGCTGGCATGGTGGTCAAAAGCCATATACACACCCTCAACATAGGGAAGGTTGGTTGAAATATCATTTGGACCGACATCGACAATACCGTCTTGCATATCTTTTGGATGAGCAAACATGACATCATCAATTATTCCAAGTTCCTTAAGCAGTATAGCACAAACAAGACCGTCCATATCACTACGCGTGATAAGCCTGTAATTTTTGTTATCTTCAGGCATTAATTTTCGTGCTGTATTACCGCTCATAAACATCCCTCCTGCTTCAAATAAAAATGTATAAATTTCATTTTACATCTAATCATATAAATATTCCATTAAAGGAGAAAAGTAAGATGTGAAACGCAGAGACAAAAAAACGGCATTTCTGCCGTTTTTAAAATAATTACTTAGAGGCTTCTTTTTTATCAGATTTTTCAGATTTGCCGTCTTCCTTTGCTTCGGATTTCTTATCCTTGTCCTTTTTCTTCTTTTTACCGTCTTTAGAATAGACAAGAACAGGGGCTTCGCCTTTCTCTACTGTATCCTTGTTAACAACAACTTCCTCCAAATCATCCAGATCAGGAAGATCATACATTGTATCAAGAAGCAGGTTTTCCATGATAGAGCGAAGTCCGCGTGCTCCGGTTTCGCGCTCAATAGCTTGTTTAGCAACGGCACGAAGAGCCTCATCCTTATAAGTCAGATTTACACCTTCAAGATCAAAAAGCTTTTTGAATTGTTTTACCAGGGCGTTTTTAGGTTCTGTAAGAATCTGGATGAGTGCGTCTTCATCAAGGTTTTCCAAGGTTGCAACAACAGGTAGACGACCAATAAATTCAGGGATCAATCCAAATTTAAGAAGGTCTTCTGTCTCAAGTTCTTTTAATGATTCCCCGACATTTTTACCTTCACCAGAATCAACATTTGCACCAAAACCAATACCTTTTTTGGATGTGCGTTGCTGGATAACTTTATCAATACCGGCAAAAGCACCACCACAGATAAACAAGATATTAGATGTATCAACCTGCAAAAATTCCTGCTGGGGATGTTTGCGTCCGCCTTGTGGAGGTACGGATGCGACAGTTCCTTCCATCATTTTCAACAATGCTTGCTGGACACCTTCACCGGATACGTCACGCGTAATAGACGGATTATCAGATTTTCTGGAGATTTTATCAATTTCGTCAATATAAACGATCCCGCGTTGAGCGCGCTCTACGTTGTAATCACAAGATTGAAGAAGCTTTAGAATTATGTTTTCAACATCTTCACCAACATAACCAGCTTCAGTAAGGGTGGTCGCGTCGGCCATTGTGAATGGTACATCAAGGATTCGAGCCATGGTCTGGGCAAGTAAGGTTTTACCGCAACCTGTCGGACCAAGTATCAGAATATTTGATTTTTGTAACTCGACATCGGCACCACGTTGTCCATGTTCAAGGCGTTTGTAATGATTGTGTACGGCTACAGACATAACGCGCTTAGCACGATCCTGACCAATCACATATTCGTCCAAAAAGGATTTGATTTCACTTGGGGATGGAACACCGTCTTCACTGCGTACGATGCTAGACTTGTCCTCTTCCTGAATGATGTCCATACATAGCTCAACACATTCATTACAGATAAAGACATTCGGCCCTGCAATAAGCTTGCGCACTTCGTGCTGGCTTTTGCCGCAAAATGAACAG